>CADCWK010000023.1 GCA_902806375.1 uncultured Thermomicrobiales bacterium | reverse complement strand
GGGCCGGACCGTGACGGACCGACAGTTCGTGCTGGCTGGGTCCGGTCTCCGGCTGCATGAGTTCGACCGGGATGTTCTGGCCGTCGAGCGCGAGCAACAGGTCGTCCGAGAAGCGGGCGGCGCTCTGCATGGCCTGGACGCTGTACCCCGGCGCCTGCTCGAACGGGACGATCGACGGTGCACCGTCGTCCACCCGGCGCTCACCGAGGTAGTACTCGGTCTCGAACACCGCCTCGACGCTGAGATACCGCTCTTCGGCTTCCTCAAGTACCCGCCGGAGCAGGGACCGCGGGCAGCACTCCCACGGCTTGCGGTCCAGCGTGAGCATGTCGCTGAACAGCATCGCGGTCCGTGGTGCATACGGGAGGATGGTGAAGCTCGACGGGTCCGGCACCAGCCGGACCTCGCCGACCGGCGGCAGACCGGCAGCGGCCTGGAGCCGGTCCAGGCCATCCAGGGCCAGGTGCGCCTTGGACAGGCCGACGCCCTCGACGAGCCGGTCGGCGAGTCCGGCGGCGTGGGTGGATTTGCCCCGCAACACGCCGGACAGGTCGCAGTAGACCAGCCGGGCCAGGCGCAGGTCGGCTGCCTCGGACGCCTCCACGATGATGTCATTGAGCGAGGGCCGGTCGCGGTCCGCGTGCTGATCGATCATCGTCTCGGTCCCCAGACACTACAATGACACCCGGAGCCGGGGTCCTGATCGGGGCAGTATCGACCATCGGATGCGCGCTGGCGATACCCGGGCCCGTCGACCGTCCCCACCCGCAACCGCAAGCCTTCATCCCGCCACATTCGCTCCGGAGACCCAGACATGCCCTACCGACGACTCACCGTGACCCTAACTTTGGCCGGCCTGCTCACGCTGGGGGTCGGTGCGCTGGGGCCACAGAACGGGATCGGGCAGACGCCCTCTGCGGCGACACCGGCCCCTGGCGAGTGCTCCGTCGCGCCCCTGCCGGCGCCGGTCTGGGACGGCGTCGAGATCGCCGAGCCGACGGCACCCGTCTCCGTCGAGGGCCCGTTCACGCCACCGACTGGCACTGCGGTCGACGATGACACGCTGGCCGGCGTCACCGCGACGATCACCGAATCCATCGCGTGCCAGAACGCCGGCGACGTAGCCCGAACCCTTGCGCTCTTCACGCCCGACGCGGTCCGCGCGTTCTTCTCCGGTCCTCGTGGATTCGATGCGGCGAGCGTTGATGCGACAGTAGCCGCGGGGGCGATGCCGGTCGCGGAAGGGCGCGTCATCACGCTCGTGTCGATCGGCGAGGTCACACGGCTCGCGGATGGCCGGGTCGGAGCGGTCGTCACGACCACTGCCGGCGAGGTGGAGTACGTCGACTTCCTGTTCCTCGCGCAGGGCGAGGCACCGGACGGTACGGGTCGCTGGCTCATCGACGCTTCGATCGCGATCGACGGACAGACCCAGGTCTCCGGTGAGGCGACGACGATCCCGTAGGGGGTCGCCGCAGACCCGGCTCCGCGACCGGCCGGTGGTCCCAGAACTGAGACGGCGACGGCTGGCACCAGATGGTGCCAGCCGTCCCCGTTCCGGGCCCCAGGACGCGATCACGCCTAGACGACAGCCATCGACGATTCTGATTCACTGGCCGGCGCCGGTTCATGATCGGACACGGGCGTGCTGCTCCGGCCCTGATAGGCATTGCGGATCAGACCCCGGATCTCGCCGACCGTATCGGCGTCATGGAAGCGTCCCGGCAGCCAGATCTGGAGGGGGCGGACACCGCTGATGCTCTTGAGCCGGAGACGACCCCGGCGGACGGTCACGCCGCTGAACTCGGTCCAGCGCCTGAAGGTCAGCCGCCCGATCATGACGCCGTCGGTCGTCAGCGTGTAGCTGGCGGGGACGACCACGCTGAGCGCGAGGAGAGCCAGCGGCGCGAGCGGTACCCAGAAAGGGACCGACGTTACCAGGACGTTGAGGGCGGACGCCGCGGCCAGCGCGAGCATCGGCCCTGCCTGGTTGGAGAGCCGTGCGGCGAACGGCATGCGAAGCGTGCGGAGCGGTGCGCCCTGGGACTTGGCACCCCAGGGTGACCAGACCCGGAAGACGGCGGCGATCACCGCGACGGCGACGATCAGACTGATGATCACGGTGATACTCCTTTCCGGAGCGCGGCGGGCTGACAGCGGCGACGTGGGCCATGGGGACTCGTGGGGCAGATGGATGGGATCGTCTGGTCCTGACACGATGCGGTACGCGTTCGACGGGCGGCCTCAACCGTCCCGGACTCAAGTCTAGTGGAGGGATGCCACGAAGGTGTTACGGCCCGGTTAGCGATCCGGCACCCACGTCGCTACGTGGCGATCCCCGGGCGCCTCGTGCCCACCGCTACGCTGGTGTAACGCGGCGCGAGGGCGGATGGTTCCGTCGGAGGGACGACATCGCCCCGGAACCGGGGAGCTGGGGGACGGCGGCGGGGAAAACGGACCACGCGCCGGGCCAGGGGCTCGATCAGCGGAGCCCGGCCCGGCGCGGCAGGTACGGATGGTCCGGATAGACCTCAGGCCGTCTGGGCGACCGATGGCTCGACGGCCGCCGTCGGGATGGACTCCGTCTGGATGGCCCGGGCGTTCCGGTCGGGAGCGGCGATCATGGCGACGAGGACGGCGACGAAGAGGATCAGCGCGAGCATCTCGATCATGGGGTCTGCCTTCCGTGTGGGTGAACGAATGACGACGATCGCTGCGTGAGCGGAGTAGTGGTAGCGGGCCGGTCCCGCGGGCCGGGACCGGCCGCGGCGGTGACCTAGTCGGCCAGGTTGTACCCGAACTCGCCATGGACCGACTCGTCCAGGCCGACCGACTCCTCCGGCTCGGTCACCCGGAGCCCGATCGTCAGGTCGATCGCCTTGAGGATGACGAACGTCGCGACGCCGGAGAACGCGCCGACCGAGACGATCGCGACGAACTGGGTCCAGAGCTGGCCCGGATTGCCGTAGAACAGCCCGTCGACGCCGATGCCCGGGTTGACGGTCGCCGAAGCGAACAGGCCAGTCGCCAGCGCGCCCCAGATCCCGCCGATCCCGTGGACGGCGAAGACGTCGAGCGCGTCATCGACCCTGAGGATGTTCTTGACGAACCCGAGTCCGAAGTAGCAGAGCACGCCGGCCCCGAACCCGATGACGATGGCTGCCGCCGGCGTGACGAAGCCCGCCGCCGGCGTGATGCCGACCAGGCCCGCGACCGCTCCAGCTGCTCCGGCCAGGACACTCGGCTTGCCCTCACGCAGCCACTGCGCGGCGACCCAGCTGATCGCGCCCATCGCGGCAGCGACGTTCGTGACGACGAAGGCGTTCGCGGCGATCCCGTCGGCGGCCCAGGCGCTGCCGGCGTTGAAGCCGAACCACCCGAACCAGAGGAACGACGCGCCCAGGACGGTGTAGGTGAGGTTGTGCGGCTTCGCCTCGTGCTTCCCGAAGCTGACCCGGTGACCGACGAGGACCGCCGCGACGACGGCCGCGATCCCGGAGGAGATGTGGACGACGGTGCCGCCCGCGAAGTCGAGGGCGCCGAAGTCGTACAGCCAGCCTCCCTCCGCCCACACCCAGTGACAGACCGGGGAGTAGACGAACGTCGACCAGACCAGGGTGAAGATGATCAGGGCCTTGAACTTGAGGCGCTCGGCGAAGGCGCCGGTGATGAGGGCCGTCGTGATCGCGGCGAACAGCCCCTGGTAGACCGCCCAGAGGGAGTGTGGAACGCCGGCGGCGACGAACTGCTCGCCAGGCAGCACGTTATTGAAGGCGAACCAGTCGAGGTTGCCGATGATGCCGCCGACGTCGCCGCTGAACGCGAGCGAGTACCCCCAGAGCACCCACTGCACGCTGACGATCGCCAGGACGGTGAAGCTGTGCATGATGGTCGTCAGGACGTTCTCCCGCCGGACCAGACCGGCGTAGAAGAACCCCAGTGCGGGCGTCATGATCAGCACCAGCGCCGCCGAAATCAGCACCCAGGCCGTGTTGCCCGTATCCAGAGCCAGCGCGTCCATCGACCATCCCCCTCGAATCCCGCCGAGTCTACGGCGAAGAATGCCCCGCCCGGACACGACCCGCAGCCGTGTCCGTCCCAATCCGGTCTCCGCACCTCGCCAATGAAGTGGGAGAACACTACCGAGCCGGACACCGGCGCCCTAGATGCAGGCTGGCCAAAAGGCGACACGCTTTCGGTGCAAACGGCACAGAGACCAGGCAGTCGTCGCGGAAAGCAGCGTTTCCGATGGTCTCGTTGGGACGTGAGGCAGATCGGGGCCGGGCGTCCTTGGGCCAGCTGCCTAGATCCGTCGCGGATCCGGGACGCAGGCTGGACGACCCGCACAGCGAACGGCAGCTGGTCGACGGGCGCGCGGGGGGGCGACGGATCAGGCGACCCGTGAGACTCCATCAGGTTGTCCTGCCGGCCGGAACAGCCGCCCGGTTTCTCCGTCTACCTCGTCAGGGATACGCCGGCGCGAGGCGCGACGGGCCCGATTGGGGGCGGTGGTAAGATACGCCCGCTTTGCCACACGGGACCCGGTCACCAGGGGGGGCGAGTCCGGCCAGGGCCGGACGCATCCGCCGGGATCGCGGCTGGCTGCCACGTGGTATCCGTGGACGTTCACTGCTCAAGGAGACATGGTGGTTTACGAGATGTCCGCTGCCGGTGGAACCGCATCGTCCGACGGTGAGTCCCACTACGCCGCCCGCCTCGCCCACTCGGAGCGTCCCACCGAACAGCTCGTCGCCCAGCGCGACCCGGGGCGTCAGCGATTCACGAGCGTCACCGTTGAGCACCTCGCCTGGGGCCTGTTGCTCGTCCTCGCCGTCGTCTCCCGCTTCTGGGACCTCGGCTCCCGGGCGATGATGCACGACGAGTCCATCCATACCTACTATCCGTGGCTGCTCTACCAGGGCGAGGGCTACACGCACGACCCCCTGTCCCATGGCCCCTTCCTGTTCCACGCGAACGCCCTGATGTACTTCCTGTTCGGCGACTCGGACGCGACCTCCCGGATCGTGCCCGCCCTCGCGGGGCTCCTGCTCGTCGGCGCTCCCTGGCTGCTGCGGGCGCCGCGACACCTCGGTCGCTACGGTGCGCTCGCGGCCGGGCTGTTCTTCCTGCTCTCCCCGTCTCTCCTCTACTACACCCGCTTCATCCGCCATGACCCCTACACCGTCGTCGGGACGCTGCTGCTGCTCGTGGCCATCTTCCGCTTCATCGAGCGACCCCAGCGTCGCTGGCTGATCCTGGCCGGGGGCATGCTCGGCTTCCTCTATACCAACCACGAGATCGTCTTCGCGATCGCCGCCCTGTTCGTCGGGCTCCTCGGCCTCGCGCTCCTCGCCGGGCAGCTGCGGCCCCTGGTCCCGGTCGTGCTGGGCGGCGGCGCGCTCGCAGTGCTGGTGCTGGTCGTCTACCGGGCCAGCCCCGACCGTCTGGGAGGCGCCCTCCCGGAGATCCCCTGGGACAGTTCCGGTCCCGC
The DNA here is from genome assembly GCA_902806375.1 of uncultured Thermomicrobiales bacterium. Taxonomy (GTDB): domain Bacteria; phylum Chloroflexota; class Chloroflexia; order Thermomicrobiales; family UBA6265; genus CADCWK01. The sequence continues at coordinate 6,305 of CADCWK010000023.1, read as the reverse complement.
GAACCTCCAGCCGACCCCGGACAACCAGCGTCAGTTCTATGTCGACCTGCTGACGCATCCTCTCGTGCTCGCCCTGCTCGCCGTCGTCGCGCTGACCCTCGTCGCGGCCTGGCTGGTGATCCGCCGCCTGACGCTGCCTGATGCGAGGCAGCCAGACGCGGACGGCTACGCGACCGGCTGGGTCGAGGTCCGGTTCGCGGACGCGCCCGCTGGCTCGATCGCCGCCGCCTTCCGTAACGCCTGGCGGGACAAGGTCGGGATCCAGACGGCGCTGCTGCTCGCGGTCGCGATCGTCGCGACGCTCTTCACGACCTTCTTCACGAACCTCGGTGGCCTCGCCACGGGGACGTTCGCCACCGACGGCGCGCTGCTCTACTGGCTGGGCCAGCAGGACGTGCAGCGCGGCGAGCAGCCCTGGTTCTACTTCCTGCTCATGGCGCCGCAGTACGAGTTGCTCGCCCTGGGGCTCGGCCTGCCGGCGATCGCCCTGACCCTGTGGCGGGGTCTCGGTGCCGGTCTGCGCCGCCGCGCCTTCGCGGCGGACCCGAAGCTCACGCTGCGCCTGTTCCTGGTGGGCTGGGCTCTCGGCATCACCGTCGCCCTCTCCTACGCCGGCGAGAAGATGCCCTGGCTGATCGTCCACATCGCGCTGCCGCTCATCCTCCTGGCCGCGACGCTGGTCGACGAACTCGTCGAGCGGTGGCGCGCATCGCGGGCGCAGGCACCGGGGAGCGATCGTGAGGCGACGGCCGGTTTCTCCCTGCGTCCCGGTCGGATCTCCGATCGCTGGGTCACCCCGGTCATCGCGGGCGGGCTGATCGCGCTCGGCTCGGCGTGGCTGCTGCTCGCCAGCCGGTTGACGTCGCCCCGCTTCGTCGAGACCCGCGACGGTGTGGAGCGGGTCATCGCCCAGGGTGCCCGCGACGACTGGTGGCAACTGGTCGTGCCGCCGCTGGTCGCGGTCGGGCTGATCGCGATCGCCGTCTGGCTGGCCGGGGCGACCCGGGCCGCCCGGGCGACGATGGTCGCTCTCGTCCTGGGGCTGCTGGTGCTGCAGGTCCACGCGGGGTTCCGGCTCGGCTTCACGGACGGCGATGTCGCCCGGGACAGCCTCATCTACAACACGACCACCCCGGACGTGACGCGCATGATGTCCGACCTCGAGCGCCTGTCCTGGGAAGTGACGGGGGACCGGAGCCTGGCCATCCAGTACGGTGACGACGTCAACTGGCCGCTCTACTGGTACCTGCGCGACTTCAGCGGCAGCTACTTCGACTCCTCGGTCGAGGCCGGTACCGATGTCCCCGTCATCATCCTGCCCTCGAGCGACGCGGCCAACGCCAGTGCCCTCCTTGGCGGCTACACCGAGCAGCGGTACGTGCTGCGCTGGCACGAACCGGAGAGCGCGATCTACCGGAACTTCGCGATCGCCCCGGAACTCCCACCGGGCCGGTCGGCCTGGCAGGAGGCATCGGACCCGCACGGGCTCGGCGCGATCATCGGGTCGATCCGGGATAGCGTCATGACCCAGACGACCGCCGAGGGGCAGCAGCGGCTCTGGCGGTTGGTGTTCTTCCGCGAGATCCCGGAGCCGACGATCAGTTTCGAGTACTCGATCTTCATCCGGAGCGACCTCGTCCCCACCTACAACACGATCCACTACGACCAGCCTCGCTGATCAGCGAGCCAGGGCTGAAGACCGCGCCACGACCGACGCGACCGTGCGATCCCCGCATCCCATCGAAGGAGACGACGTGCAGACGACGTTGCCCACGGCCCCTGCCCAGCCCGTCATGGATCGTTCGGCCCAGTCGGCGCCCAATCCGCTGGACCGGACCATCAGCCTGACCGGCATCTCGCTGTACAGCGTGGCCTGGCTGGCGATCGCGCTCATCGCGGTCGCCCTGCGCGTCGTTCAACTGGACCGCTTCGCCCTCTCCCCGAGCGAGGCGATCCTCGCCTTCGACGGGTGGAACCTCTACAGCGGCGCCCCACTCGATCCGGGCCAGTCGTTGCCAACCACCCAACCGCTGCTGATCCTGCTGGAGGCGTTCGCGTTCTTCCTCTTCGGTGCGACCGATGTCTCCGCCCGGATCGTCCCCGCCGTGGCCGGGATCGCCTTCCTGCCGCTGATCGCGCTGCTCCGGCCCGTCGCTGGCCGGGCCGCGACGATCGGGATGGCCCTGCTCGTCGCCATCTCCCCGGTCATGGTCTACACCTCACGCCTGATCGACGGGAACGTCCTCCTGACGCTGTCGGCGCTCCTCGTCGTCGTCGCGATCTGCCGGGCCGGCCTTGCCCGTCAGCGAGGCACCGCCATCTCGCGCTGGGCGGCCACGGCGGGTGTCGGCCTCGCGCTCCTGCTGGCGAGTGGTCCGGCCGCGCTCTCCGTCCTGATCGGCCTCGCGGTCGGCCTGGTCCTCTCGATCGTGCTCGACCCGGACCGGCGGTCCGACGAGACCACCCCGCGCGGCCGGCGTGCCCCGGAGCCGGCAACCACGAACGTCCTGCTCCTGGGCACCCGTGCCATCGTCGCGAACCCCGCCACCGTCGGTGCGCTCCTGGCCGGTTTCGCCGTTACCGCCGTCACCGTGTTCACCCGCCTCTTCAGCGACCTGACGGCGATCTCCGGTCTCGGCGAGCTGTTCATCGACTGGGGACGGCTGATCGGTTCCGGCGCACCCGCCATCCCGACCCAGTACTACCTGCTGGTCGTCCTGCTCTACGAGCTGCTCGCGCTGGTGTTCGCCGTGGTGGCCGTCGTGCTGCCGCGGCGCGAGCGCGCCGTCGACGAGGTGACCGACCCAGCCGCGCCAGCCCGGCTCCAGTGGCCGTTCTTCCTCGGCTGGTTCGGCGCGACACTGGTGCTCTTCGCCTTCAGCAGCGGTCGCGACGCCGCCGACGCCATCCAGATCGTGCTCCCCCTCCTCCTGCTGGCGGGCATCGGGCTCGGTCGGCTGATCGAAACGATCGACTGGCTGGCGTTCTCGCGGGGCGGCGGGTTCCTGCTCGTCGTCGCCACCCTGGGGATCGTCGCGGGACTGATCGCGACGGCGGTCCTCGCGAGCACGGGCGGCCCCGCCAATGGCAGTGGCTCGTCGGCGATCCTGCAGATCTTGGTCGTCCTGGTGATCGTCGTCGGCGGGATGATCTACCTCTCCGTCGTGGCCGCCGGCAATCTCCGCCGGGGCAACTTCCCGGTGCAGTTCGGCCGCATGGTCCTGCTGGCGGTTCTCCTTCTCCTCGGCGTGATGACGATCCGGACCACCACGGAACTCAACTACTACAACGTCGCCAGTGGCAACGAGCTGATTGCCCAGCAGACACCCACGGAAGCGGTGCCGGCCCTGGTCAACCGGCTGACCGTCCTCTCGCGGGACGTCAGCGTCAGTCGGGCCGATATCACCGATCCCCTCGGCCGGAACAGCCTCAGGCTGCTGATCGACCCGTCTGTCGAGTGGCCGTTCCGGTGGTACTTCCGCGAGTACACGGACCTGACGGTCGGACCACCGAGCGAGGCGACCGCGGTGGACGCGGAAGTCGTGATCGGACCGGAGGGCAGTCCCGCGGGCGGGGCCGGGTTCACGCCGCAGACCTACACCTACCTGAACCGGGTGCCAGCGGCCTACTCTCAGCCGGACTTCGCGACGGTCATCGCCAGCGTCCTCGTCCCGTCGAACTGGGAGACGGGCACGCAGTTCCTGTTCTTCCGCGAACTCCAGGAACCGGCGCTGCCCACCAGCCTCGTTGTCGGCTACGACTCCGAACTAAGCAGCCGACTGTTCCAGGCGTCGGCCCCCACCAACCTCTTCGCCCAGACCGGGTTCGGCACCGGGGACGGGCAGGTGAACGAGCCGCGAGGCATCGCCGTCTCGGACGATGGAGAGACGATCTACGTCGTCGACTCCCTCAACGCCCGGGTCCAGTCATTCGATATCGACGGGAACTTCCTCAGCAGCTGGGGCGGGGCGAACAGCGCCAGCGACCTCACCCTCGGCCTGTTCCAGCCCTCCGAGACCGCCACCTTCGGCGCGGGCGGGCTCGTCAGTGGTCCGAATGGACTCGTCTATGTCGCCGACACCTGGAACCACGTCGTCGTGGTCGTCTCGCCCCAGGGCGAGGTCATCCGGAGCATCGGCGTGCCGGGGGAGCCCGTCGACCTCGGCGATGACCCGCTCAACGTGGAAGCGGAGCAGGGCGCGTTCTTCGGTCCCCGTGCCATCGCCGTTACCCGGAACGAGATCTACGTCACCGACACCGGGAACGAGCGGATCCAGGTCTTCGGCCTGGACGGGACGTTCCTGCGCGCCTTCGGAGGCTTCGGGACCGAACCGGGACGCCTGATCGAGCCGGTCGGCGTGGCCGTCGGCGGCGACGGCATGGTCTACGTCGCCGACTCCGGGAACGCCCGGATCAGCGTCTTCGGTCCCGATGGGTCGGCCGTCACCCAGTGGCCCGTGCCGCAGTGGGCCGGGTACGAGTACGACCCAGCGACCGGGTTCCGGCCCAACTTCGAGCCGAACGTCGTAACCGGACCGGACGGTCTCGTCTACGTCACGTCCCGGGTCACCTCGTCCGTCCTGGTCTTCGCCCCGGACGGACGGCAAATCGGGGAGCTCACCTCCATCGGTGGACAGGACCTGCTCGCACCGGTCGGCATCGGGATCTCCCCCGGCGAGGAACTCTACGTGACCGACGTCGAGGCCAACGCGGTCCTCCGGCAACCGCTGAGCGACCTCGCCCTGACCCTCGGTGTCGTCCCCCAGGGAGCCACCGTGGCCACTCCGGTCGCCGACCCTGGCGCCACGCCGGTGGCCGAGGACATCGGGGCGCCCGTCACCGGTACCGAGCCGGAGTCGGTGGGGGCTCTTCCCGAGCTCTCCACGCCACAGGCGACGCCGATCGACGGCCTGACCACCACCCCGGCGACGCCACAGGGATGACCAGGGGGCGCCCGCCCGTGGACGCATCGGCAGGGCGTCGTCGCGACGCCGACACGGTGACCGATGCCCTTGAGGCGGATCACGGCCGCACACAATCCGCTCGGTCAGCGAGAGGGCGCCGGTCCGCGAGCACGTCGCGCTGACTCGACTCTGCCCGGAAGCTGGCCGTTCCGGCGATGCCGGATGATCTCATCTCTGCGGGGGTGGCCGGTCGTTCTGCTCGCCCGGGTGGGACCGACGCGATCAGCGCATCGACCCGCCCAGGCGTCCCTCCTCGCGAGATGGCACGAGTGGCCGGAACGGCACGACCGACGCTACACCGTAGATCATCGGGATGGAGATCAGGGACATGATGACCTTGACGAGGTAGTCGCCGACGATCAGGTTGGGGATCGCGATCCCCTCGACGCCGTAGAACGCCAGCAGCGTGAAGACGACGGTGTCGACGAGCAGGCTGACCCCGTTCGAGATGAGGACCAGTCGCCAGATCGGCCCGCCCAGTAGCGCGGTCTGGAGGCGGATGTCCACCGAAGACGCGACGACCAGCGAGACCAGGCTGGCCAGCACGATCCGCCCGAGCCCCCCGTCGAACGCCACCGTGTAGGCCAGGGTGCCCAGCGCTCCGGCCGCGACGGCGACGATCGTCGCCGATCGGCCGTGATACCTCCGGATGTAGTCCGCCAGGGTGTAGGCGAGCGCGAACGTGAGGGTACCGACCGCGAACGTCAGGGAACCGACCTCGACGAACGTCGCCGCGTAGTAGTTCGCGACGAAGGCCAGGATCGCCGCGCCCACGACGGCGATGATCAGCGCGACGTCTCGGGACAGATCGTCAGTACGGGGCATCTCGGGGTACTCCAGCCATACCGGCAGCTCGGCGCCGCCATACCCGTCGGGAAACCATGGCGACCGACGGTGCGAGGCATACGATACCCTTGCCGCCGGATCTGATCGAGGCCGGACCCTCCCCGGGGTCCGCGCCCCACCGGGAGTTGCCGCCGATGACCACCGATCTCCTGCCCCACGCGACCGCCACGAGCTACCTCCCGGAACTCACCGTCGCCATCGCGGCCGCGCGGGCCGGCGCCGCGGCGATCATGCCGGTCTACCGTGACGCCGGTTTCACCGCCGAAGCCAAGACCGACGGGTCGCCGGTCACCGTCGCCGACCTCGCCAGCGACGCCGCCATCCGGGCGGTCATCTCCGCCGCGTTCCCGGAGGACGGCCTCCTGACCGAGGAGGGGATCGACGAGCGGACCCGGCTCGAACGCGAACGGGTCTGGATCGCCGACCCGCTGGACGGCACGCGGGAGTTTGTCGCCCGGTCAGACGATTTCGACGTGTTCGTCGGCCTGGCCGTCG
>CADCWK010000022.1 GCA_902806375.1 uncultured Thermomicrobiales bacterium | reverse complement strand
GCGCCAACCAAGCCGGCGTCGAGCGGGCCCTCGCGAAGATTGCCGGCCTGGCGCAGGACTTCAAGATCGACAAGGGCGACAAGGTGACCGGCAAGGTCGTCTCGGTCATGCCGTACGGCGCCTTCGTAGAGCTGGCGCCGGGTCGCGACGGGCTGGTCCATATCTCCGAGCTGTCCGAGGACCCGAGCGTCCGCGTGACTCGCGTCGAAGAGGTTCTTAATGTGGGCGACGAGGTCGAGGTCATGGTGATCGACGTCGCGCCGAACGGGAAGATCAGCCTGTCCCGCCGGTCGGCCATCACCGGCCAGCTGCCCGAGCCCAAGCCGGAGCGCGGACCGCGTCCGGGTGGCGGCGGGGGTGGCTTCGGTGGCCCGGGCGGCGATCGTGGCCCGCGTCGTGACGGCCCCGGTGGGGGCGGCTTCGGAGGTCCCGGTGGTGACCGGGGTCCCCGTGCCTCGTTCGACCGTGGCCCCGACGGCCCGGACCGTGGTCCGCGCGAGTCGTTCGGGCCCGGACCCGGACCGGACCGGCCAGGCACCGGTCGTTACGGCGACGACCGGGACGTCCAGAGCTTCGCCCCGGAGCCGTCCACGGACGGACAGCGCAGCGGCCGCCCGGCCGACAGCCGCCGTCGTCCCCCCTTCGGCGGGGAGCGGTAGCGCGATTCGGCCCGCCCCAGGTGGAATGATTAGCGAGACGCCCGGTGGCCGGATCGGCCACCGGGCGTCTCGCTGTTCGCTGCGCCGGTTCCCGGACTGCGCGTCGGCTTACTCGCCGCCTGCCTGCTGGGTGCTCTCCTCGGCTGCCCACGTACCGAGCCGCTCGATCTGGTCGCTCCCGTAGGGGGTCACCGCGAAGATGATCGACCCGACGCAGAGGAGCAGGATGAGACCGACGATGATCAGCAACGCCGTCTTCCAGCCCGCGCGGCGGCGCCTCGCCGGCGGCGGGGGCGACCCGGCGCCGGTCGCACCGGTACCACCCGTGGCGTACCAGGGCTGCTGAGTGTCGCCGTACGGGTTCCCCGCGGGCTGACCGTACCCGGGACTCGGCTGGCCATAGGGGCTCTGCTGCTGCCCGTATTGATCAGGCTGCTGCCCGTACTGGCCCTGCGAGGACTGACCGAACTGCCCGGCCTGCTGCCCGTAGGGATCCTGGGGCGACTGCCCGTATCCGCCGGGTTGACCCTGCGCGTACGGATCCGGCTGCTGGCCATAGGTGGGATTACCCCAGACCGGTTGCTGTGGCGCGCCGGTGCCGGCGGGTTGGCCGTACGGGTCGTCGGACTTGCCTTCAGACCCGGCCGGCGTCGACTGGTCGCTCTGCGATAGGGTCGTCTGGTCGTCGTCCTGGGGCAGGGACGCGCCGCAGTTCCCGCAGAACCGGTCGTCGGCCGAGTTCGAGGCGCCACAGTTCCGACAGGTCTTCACACGAGCCTCCAGGTTGGTTGGTCGACACCACGGATCTCAGGGTGCGTCGTCATCGCGCCAATCATACCCGCTGCCGATGGGAGGGCCGCGCCGATCCCCGACGCGACAGCGCACACCGGCGCGGAGGTCCGGCGTGCGCATCTGACCGTTGGCGAGGGAAGAGCCAGAGGGGCTACTCGTTGGTCAGGCGGGGGTCGACCGCGTCCCGGACGCCGTTCCCGACCAGGCTCAGGCAGAGCGCCGTCAGGAACACCATGAAGCCGGGGATGAACACCAGTGTCCAACTCTGCCGGAAGGTGGCCTGGGCTTCCTGGAGCATGTTGCCCCACGACGGGGTCGGGACCCGGATGCCGACGCCGAGGTACGACAGCGACGTCTCAAGCAGGATCAGGCCAGGCACCGAGAGCGACAGCCAGACGACGACGATGGGCACCACGTTCGGGAGGATGTGCCGGCCGATGATCTGGCGGTCATTGGCGCCGATAACGCGGGCCGCTTCGACGAAATCACGGCTGCGGAGCGTCAGCACCTGGCCGCGGACCAGCCGCGCGACGCCCGTCCAGCTGACTAGTGCCACGAAGATCGCGAGCGTCCAGACGGTCGTGTCGTAGAACGAGCCGATCAGGATCAGCACGACCAGGGTCGGCAGCGACAGGATCACGTCGACGGTGCGCATGATGACGGTGTCGATCCAGCGACCGAAGTACCCGGAGATCGCGCCGAGGATCGCCCCGAGGATCAGGGTGGAGACCGCGCCCAGCGTTGCAAACAGCAGGGAGATCCGGCCGCCGTAGGCGAGTCGGGTCAGCACGTCGCGCCCGTTGCCATCGGCACCGAGGACGTAGCCATCCGTGTTCACCGGCGTGAGCTTCTGCGCGAGGTGGTTCTCCTGGTAGGTGAACCCCGTCAGGAGCGAGACGAGCGGCGCGAACACGGCGAACAGGACGATGGCCACTGACAATGCAAGCGCCACCATCGCCAGCCGGTCGCGCCGGAACCGGCGCCAGGCGGACGTCCAGAACCCGGCGACCGGCTTCGCCTTGCGCTCCAGTGCGGCGCCCAGCGTCCGCTGGGACGACACTTGCTGGTTGAGGGCCTCGGTAGTCTGGACCATGTCGGGTGTTCTCCAGGTGGACGACGCAGCGAGTTGGGGTGGGGATGCGATAAAGCCGGGATCAGCCGTACCGGATGCGCGGATCGGCGACGGCCAGGGCGACATCAGCGATCAGATTCCCGAGGATGATCAGCACGGCGTACATCAGGGTCGTCCCCATGATGACCGTGTAGTCCTTGCTGAACAGCGCGTCGGTTACCAGGCGGCCCATGCCTTGGTAGGCGAAGACCTGCTCGACGATTAGCGACCCCGCGAAGATGTCCGGGATCGTCAGACCGACGAGTGTAATGAGGGGAAGCAGGGCGTTCCGGAGCGCGTGACCGTAGATCACCACATTGTTCCGGAGTCCCTTCGCCCGGGCGGTCCTGACGAAGTCCTGGTTCATCTCTTCCAGCATGGACGACCGGATGTAGCGGGACCACGCCGCGATTGAGGGCAGGGTCAGCGCCGTCAGCGGGAGGATCAGGTGGGTGATCCGGTCTTCGAGCGAGCCGGCCCCCTCGCCACGGTTACTCACCACGCCAGATGTCGGGAGATACGGGAGGCCCCACTCACGAAATTTCGAGGAGAACAGGATCACCAGGAGCAGGCTGAGCCAGAAGATCGGCATCGCGTAGGCCGCGGTGGAGAAGACGGAAAAGGCGCGGTCGACGATGCCGTTGCGCCGCAGGGCGGAGTAGATACCGATGGGGATGGCGATGATGAGGGAGATGATGATGGCCGAGAAGGACAGCAGAATCGTGTAAGGCATGACCTGGAGGATGGAATCGAGGACCGGACGATAGTTGATCATCGAGTTGCCGAGGTCACCCTGGAGCACATTGCCGAGCCAGACGAAATACCGGATGTACCAAGGCTGGTTGAGGCCAAGATTCTCCCTGATCGCCTCGAGCGTCTCGGGAGAGGTCCGTGGATTGAACTCGAAAGCCTGGAGGGGATCGCCTGACGCATTGATGATGATGTAGGTGAGCAGCGTCACGCCGAAGAGAATAGGGATGGTCATCAGCGCACGGCGGAGAATGTACTGGCCCATGGTCGGTCCTCGGACTTCGGAGATGCGGGAGTCCATCGCGTGGGGTTGGGACGAAGCACAACCTGGCATCGCGCCCGAGTCGGGTGATGTGGCGGTAAAAGGTCCGGACCGGGGAACGGTGTCCCCCGGTCCGGACCATGCCGAGCAGGCGAGACGCTACTCGACGATGGAGGTGTAGACCGCGCTCCAGAGATACCCACCGTAGGCGTTGGCGTTGTAGTTCTGGACCCGCTCCGTGTTGATCGCGAAGCGGTCCTGCCGGAAGTTCAGGATGGCGACCGGCAGATCGTTGTTGACGATGTTGGACGCCTGGATCAACAGATCGCGGCGTGCCTCATCGTCCTGCTCGACGTTGGCGGCGGCGGCCAGTTCGTCGTACTCCGTGTTGGAGTACCGCATGAAGTTGAACCCCGCGCCGTAGGCGGTGGTACCAAACATGGCTGTCTGGTCACCGCTGTAGTCCCAGTTGAAGCCAAGGAGGGCGACATCGTAGTCGTAGGTCTCGGTGATCGTCGGCACCAGCACCGTCGAGAAGTCGACCGGGTTCGGGGTCATCTCGACCCCGATGTCGGCCCACACGTCCTGCATGTAGGCGACCTGCTGGTCGGAGGCGGCGGAACCGGCGCTGTACATCACCTCAAAGGCCAGCCGCAGGCCATCAGCGTTGACGCGGACGCCGTCCTCGCCCAGGGTCCAGCCGGCCTCTTCGAGGAGCTGGACGGCCATCTCGGGGTTGTAGTCATAGACCGTCTCGATCTCCTCCGGTGCGTAGGCGACGGAGAGGGTCGGCTGGGACCCATTGGCGACCACACCGTACCCAAGGGAGATGTTGTCGATGATCGACTGCCGGTCGATGGCATAGAGGAGGGCCTGCCGGACCTCGACCTGCTGGAACAGTGGCGTCTTCTCCGGGTCCATGTTGTACCCGTAGAAGCCGAAGCTGTAGGTGTCGTAAATCTGGACCTCGATGCCACCGGCCTCGATGGTCTCGATGTCGGCCGCGTCCGGGTTCTCGAAGCTGTCGATCTCGCCAGCCAGGATCGCCTCGACGGCGGCGGTGCTGTCCGGGTAGACCCGGAAGATGAAGGTATCGATGTTGGGGACATCGTCCCAGTACTCGGCGTTCTTGGCGAACGTGGCACTCGTGCCCTGCTGCCATTCCGTGAAGACGAACGGCCCGGTCCCGATGACCCGGCTGGGATCGGTCCCGGTCGAACCGGCATCGGCAGCCCAGTCCGCGAACGCCACGTCGCCCCAGATGTGGGCCGGCATGATCGGGGCGTAGGTGTTCCCGAACGCCACGACGCGCGCGTAGGTGTCGAGCAGCGTCACCTCGAAGGTCCGCTCGTCGACGGCCTGGTAGGACGCGACGGCACCCGTGAAGGAGCCGGTGTAGGCTGAGCCGGTGTCCGGGCTGGCCTGGGCGTCGTAGCTCAACTGGACGTCAGCGGTGGTGAGCGGCGTCCCGTCATGGAACATGACGCCCTCGTGCAGGACGTAGGTCAGGGTCAGGCCATCGGCGGAGAGCTCGCAGGAGTCGGCCAGGCCGGGAACGTAGTCGCCGTTGACCGGGCTGGAGCCGACCAGACCCTCGAACGCGAGCCCGAGGACCGGGTTCGTCGGCGAGTTGTCGCCGAGCAGCGCGTTGGTCGTCGTGATGTCGGTCGAGTCGCCGTTGACGTACTCGCCGCCCTGCGGGGCGTCCTCAGTCGGTGGGAAGGCAGCGTAGAGCTCGGCCCGCACTTCCTCGCGGTCGCGCAGGAGCTGAACGACCTCGCCCGGTCCGGACGTGCTGGGCGTGCGCTCCGGGGTGGCTTCCGGGGTCGAGTCCTGGGCGAACGTCGGCCGGACGCCGAGCATCGCCATGCTGGCGGCGGCGCCGAGACCAGCCGCGCTGGCCCGCGTCAGGAACTGCCGCCGGTCGATCGCCTTGTCCCGGAATTGCTGCAGAAGCTCTTCGAACTGCTGTCGTCCGTCCGCCATTGGGTACTGGCCTCCATAATGAGATGCGGGGCCGGTCCGGAACCATCGCCGGGCACCGAACGACAGCGAGATCAGGTCGGCCCCGCGAACAGCGTTGACCCGGACTGACACACCGGCGTGGCATCCAGCAGCAGGAACTGCCGACCATTTCATCGAATCCCGATGGGAACGGCGTCAGCGCCCGTGAGGCGCCGAATCCGACCCGCCGCACCACACGGTGACGGCTCCCGGGATCGAGATTCCGGCAACTATACAAGATGCTCAATGTGGCGTCATGGCGGATCGGATCCCACCAGGGGGCGCCATGAGGAAAGATCGGGCGAAGTGTGGTCAAATCGACCAATGAATCGGAATCGGGTGACGGTCGCCTGCCTCGCCAGTCGCGATAGTTTCTCTGGAGAGACGCTCGACCACACGAAGGAAATCCGCGATGACCACCCTCCCCGGTGAATCAACCATGGTCACGCCGGAAGCAGCCGAGCGGTATGACCGTCTGCTCTCGCTCCTGACCGGGATGGAGTCCGTCGTCGTCGCCTTCTCCGGAGGTGTCGACAGCACGCTTCTGCTCCACGCGGCGAAACAGGCGCTGGCCGACCGAGTAGTCGCGGCGTCGGGACTCTCGGAGACGTACGCGGAAGAGGAGATGGCGGACGCCCGGCGGCTCGCGGCCCTGATCGGCGTGCCGTACGAAGTCGTCCCGACGATGGAGCTGACCGACCCCCGCTACGCCAACAATTCCCACCAGCGCTGCTACTTCTGCAAGAGCGAGCTGTACACCCGGCTGGAGACTGTCCGGGAACGGCTCGGCTTCGCGGTGATCGTCGATGGCGCGAACGCCGATGACCTACGGGACTTCCGTCCCGGCGCGCGCGCGGCGACGGAGCTCGGCATCCGTTCACCACTGCAGGACGTCGGACTCACCAAGGACGAGATCCGGGCGCTTTCCGCCAGCTTCGACCTCCCGACCTGGGACAAGCCGGCCGTCGCCTGCCTCTCGTCACGCTTCGCTTACGGCGACCCGATCACCATCGAGAAGCTGTCGAAGGTCGGCCGCGCCGAGCGGGAACTCGGCAAGCTCGGCTTCCGGGGTGCCCGGGTCCGGCATCACGACACGGTCGCCCGGATCGAGGTGCCGCCGGGACGGCTGGAGGAGGCCGTCGCGCTGCGGGATGAGATCGTCGCGGCGGTCCGCCTCGCGGGCTATCAATACGTTACGCTTGATCTCGAAGGGTATCGGACCGGAAGTCAGAACGAGGTACTGCATGCGCGTCTCAAGCCGGGTGGACTACGGGGTCAGAGCGCTCTTTGACCTCGCGGGACACGGCGGGTCGGGGCCGGTCCTGAGCCGGGAGATCGCCCAGCGCCAGGGTATCCCGGAGCCATACCTCCACCAGTTGCTCGGCGCCCTGAACCGGGGCGGGCTCGTCCGGAGTACGCGTGGGCCGCAGGGGGGTCACCGGCTGACCCAGAGCCCTGATCGCATCACACTCCACGATATCTGGCTGATCCTTGAGGGCCGCGACCGGCGCGCGCCCGATGACCTTCCGCCCCGACAGGATGTCATCTCCGATGTCTGGTCCAGTGTGCAGGGCGACTTCGAGGCCCAGCTCCGCTCCGTGTCGCTCCAGACACTGTTGGAGCGGTCAGGGACCTCCCCGGCCGACTACAGTATCTAGTCCGTCATTCCTGACGCTGGACGAGGCAGACGCGTCAACGACGATCAGGCCGGCGCACTGTCCGGGCGGCCGTAGACGACGACGTCACCCTGCGCGAAGACGGGTTGCCACCCGGCAGCGATGAACTCGGCATCATCGATGTCATAGGGTCCCGACTGGACGCACGGGGTGTTCCCGAACGGAAACCCCTCACGCTCGCCGATGCCGACGAAGACATAGTCGATCCCGTATGGCGACGCCATCGCGGCCGCCGGATCGGCATAGAGGCCGGCCACGGCTTCGGACCGGACGGCGATGTCCGAGTCGTACGGTTCGATCCCGTTCCGCCACTGTCCCTCGTGGTTGACCCAACCCATCACCGTGGAGAGTCCGGTGTAGGCTGACACCGGGTTGGCGGGGACATAGTCACGGTCGGCATAGGCGCAACCCGCTGCCTCCAGCACGGTCGCGTCCCACTGGACATGCCCGCGCAGCCACCGGATCGCCGCCATCTCGTCCGGGAACTCGTCGGCGGCGAACTGCTGGCCGTCGAGCGTCACCCAGCCGTCGTCCTGGTAGACCCCGGCGTAACGCTCACCCGCGACGATCGGGTAGACGGAGACGAGGGCGATCGCGACGGCCGTCGATACCGTGAGCAGCGGCCGGACGGCGGACCGGGACCTGGGCGAGAAGCGGCGGGCGTCGGACCAGAGGGTCACAATCGCCAGGGCCGAGGCGATGCCGACCAGGATCCAGACCTGGTAATGGACCTTGAAGACCGTGTTCATCCGGTTACCGAAGACGTCCTGGATGTGGAACAGCTCGGTGGCGACGACCAGGGTGAATCCGAGCGCGAACAGTCCGGCGGCCACGGTCCGCGTCGAGACCGTCCCCTCGCGCCGGATGACCTCGACGGCGGCCGTGACGATCAACCCGGCGACGAGCAGGACTGGCGTCTGGACGATCAGGGTCAGGACGACCAGCGACGCCACGATGGCGAGGAGCTCCGTCGACCGGAGCCCCTCGCCGCGTCGCGGGCCCGGCAGGAGCAGTGACGCCGTGAGGAAGGCGGTCGCGATCACCGTTGGGATGGCGAAGATCAGCAGGAACTCCCCGAAGCCGGTCCGCTCGCCGGTGACCGGGGCGATGGTCGTCACCAAGGTGGAGAGCAACGGGATGCCATCCAGCCAGCCGGGTAGCTCGCTTGCACCGTTGCCGACCGGCGGCGAGAAGGCGACGTAGAAGGGGAGCCAGGCCACGAGGGCCGCGACCCCGAGCAGCACCACGCCGGCCAGACGTGTCCGCAGTGGCTGCGCTCGCAACGCGACCAGGACCGCGACGGCGACGACGAACCCGTACGTCGGCAGGTCCCAGGAGTTGAGCGCGTAGAGCGAGCCGACCAGCGCCCCGGAGGCGGCGATCGCGACCCACGGAGGACGGCCAATGGTGGGCGTTGGGTGAGCCGATCCGCTCGGTACCGTGGCCGTCGGAGCGACCCGGAACCCGCGCGGCAGCGAGCCGAGCAGGAGATTGACGGCGAGACCGAGCGCCATGAAGACGAACGGCAGGGCCATGACGTGCGGGTGAAGGTCGCCGAGGACGAAACTGAAGGCGGGGAACTCGTTGATGAGCGGGCTGGAGCCCGGGTCGTCGACCACCACGCGGCTGCTGTCCCAGCCGATCCCGCCCCACCACCAGGTCTCGAGATTCAACGACGGATCACGCAGGAACTCGACGTAGCTCTTCGTGTTGCCGGCCCAGACGACGAGTGCGACGGCCAGCAGCCCGGCGGCCACCGCCCGGCCCATCGAGGCGAAGGGGCGGACGATGTTGAAGGCGACCGACGACGCGGCGCTGACCGTGGCGGCGAAGGTCCCCGCGAGGGCCAGGTTGAAGGCGACGCCCTCCATGACCCCGGCCATGCGCGCGACGGCGCCGTTGAGCAGGTAGCCAAGGTAGTAGTAGTTGATCGGCTCTCCCGCGAACCAAGGGTCCGGCGGTGGGATGACCTCGGTCCGCATGCTGCTCGCCAGCATCAGACTGTCCATCGGCTTCTCGGTCTGGACGATGGCGGGCTGGTGCCCCCGGAACCAGACGTAGAAGGCGAAGGCAACGAGCCCGATCAGCTCCGCGACGAGCATCGACTTCAGCCAGCGCCGGTCGAGCGCGCCGCTCCGCCACGCCGCCACGTAGCCCAGGGCCGCCACCACGCCGAGCGTCACCCAGAGCCCAGCCGTCGTGTACGGGATCAGATCGAGCGAGGCCAACCACCACGTCGGCAGGACGAGCGCCAGCAGCCCGACTGGCCGCGTGATGCCGGCCCCGCGGTCGGGCAGCGCCCGGCAGAGCATCGCCACCAGCGGGGCGATCCCCCAGGAGACGGCGACGAGGACGAGGTACCAGACGAGGGCGTCGGTCAGCGAATCCAAGGCGGGCTCCCGGAGCGGTGTGGTCGAACGGGTCTCGCCAGCGTCAGCGTCACGCCCGGGATCAGGGGGCGTCCGTCGTGGCTGGCAGGACGCGGTAGACCGTCGTGCCGCCCTGCTGGAAGGCGACCTCGAGACTGGTCCCGACCATCGCGTCGAACGTGGCCAGTCCGGCCGGATCGACCACCGGCCGGCCCGGACCGTCCGTCAGGTCGCGCTCGAGCGCGCCGACGACGACGTACTCGACGTCATATTCCCGCAGGATGGCGAGCTTCTCGTCGGGATCCGACGAGGCGTACAGGGTCGCGACGTCCCGCTGGCGCGGTCCGAGGTCATCGGGATAGCGCTGCTGGCTCTCATGGTTCTGCCAGCCGATGATGGTGGGCAGTCCGGTCGAGACGCTGAAACGCGAGGCGAAACAGAAGTAGGGATTGTCCAGGTTGAGCTCGGCGATGACCGGGGCACCGTCGACCTCACGGTTGAACCAGTCGATCGCCGCCCGGTCGTCCTGGAAGCGCAGGTTACCGTCGGAGCGAAGTGGGTCAGTACAGGTCGGGCCCTCACTGCTGATCGTGGCGTGGTCCATCCAAACGTAGGCGTTGAGCGTGTTCGGCGTCTCCGGGTAGCGGTTGTCCAGCCGGATCGGGGTGGCGGTGATCGGGTAGACCGCCGACGCGGCGACCACCATCGCCACGACCAGCAGCCCGATCCTCGACCAGCCCACTGACGGCGATCCCGTCACGCTCGTCGCGGCCATGACCGGGATCGGCCGGGCAACGATGCCACTGGCGTAGCGTGACGGCTGGCTGGTGCCATACGAGATATCGCGGGGCAGGCTGCCATCCGCGGAGGCGGCACCGCTGGACGCTACCCGATCGATCGAGATGACCCGGGCCACCATCCAGCCGAACAGGGCGGCCCCGGCCAGGGCGAGCAGGACCCACGACTGGTTGTAGAACTTGAAGACGGTGTTCATGCGGTAGGCCGTGCCACCGTCGAGGTTGTCGACGAGGTAGACGACCTCCAGCGCCGCCACGACGCCGCCACCCGCCCCGATCAGCAGACCGACCATGCGCGGGGCGGTGCCCGGGATGAACAGGTAGAGGAACGCGCCGACCCCGACGACCGCCGCGCCGATGCCGAAGACGGGCTGTCCGACCACGGCCGCGCCGACGGCACTCACGGCCGAGACGCCAATGACCAGGCGACGGAGCGATGCGACTGGCGTCGGACCCCGGAGTGTATTGCCGCGCGACCAGGAGGCGGCCGCTAGCAGGAGCGCCAGAACGGCGATGAGCCCGAGGATCAGCACGTCGTCGATCCGGAGACCCGGGCCGTCCCCGGTCACCCGACCGTTCGCGAGCGCCGCGAGTCCGAGGAGCACGGCGATCCCGATGATCGGCAGCAGCGGCTGCAGCCAGACCCGCCAGCCGCCGCGGGCACCGCTCGCGAGGAGGGCCGTCACGCCGACGATCACGATCGCGATCAGCCCGCCGAAGTGGGTCATGACCTGCCAGAAGGCGGTCGGCTCCCGGACCCTCCCGATCTCGCTGAACAGGGTGACGAACTTCAGGTAGAAGGGCAGGACCGACGCGAAGCCGACGGCGCCAATGACCGCGAGGAGCGCTCCGGTCGCGATCAGACGGGCCACGAGCGTGGGCATCGCCCGTGTCGCGAGCAACACACTGGCCGCCGCGAACAGGACGTAGGTCGCGATGTCCCACGCATTCGTCATGTAGAGCGTGCCGAGGATGACACCCAGCGCGACGACCCGGACGCCGAGCAGCGCCCGCCATCGACCGACCCGTCCACGGCTCAGCGCCAGGTTGACGAGTCGCGGCTGGCTCGCCAGGGAGTAGCACAGGCCGACGACCAGGACGGTGATCGGCAGCGCGATCCCATGGGCATGGAGGTCCGCGTAGAGTCCGGTGAAGTAGGGGAACTCGGTGATCGCCGAGGGGACCGCCCGGCTGGGATCCCAGACCACGTTCCAGGAGCGGTCGTCGGGGAACCGCAGCAGGTTGAACAGTCCTCCGAGGTTGCCGACCGCGACCATCAGGACGGCGCCCATCAGCCCGGCGGCCACGGTCGCAACGCGCCCAACGTTGAACCGGCGGGCGATGTCACGCCCGAGCGAGGCAGCGACGCCAAACGCCCCGGCGGCGAGGAACGCCATTACGGTCGGCTGGGCGAGGTTGAAGGCGATCTCGGCCGGGATGCCGGTCAGCTTGATCAGGAACGCCACCAGGT
>CADCWK010000021.1 GCA_902806375.1 uncultured Thermomicrobiales bacterium | reverse complement strand
AGCAGCGGCCCCCGGTCCCCGGGGGAGGTTGAGACGCCCGTCTCGGTGAGTCCGAGCGGCCGGAAGACGAGACCGTCGAGTGCGTCCACCAGCGAACTCACGGTCAGGCGTTCGACGATGCGCCGCACCAGCAGGTAGCCGATGTTGCTGTAGTGCCAGCGCTGACCCGGGGAGGCGTGGGGACCGAGCCGCCGCGCGCGGGCGAGATAGACCTCCAGCGCCCACGGCTGGTCCGGCGTCGCGAGGACTGCCCGATGGTAGTCGGCCCAGCCGCCGTAATCCGCGATGCCGGCGGTGTGCCTGAGGAGCTGCCCGACCGTCGCGCCGGGATCGATGGGCGCATCCGGCAGGATGGCGACGACTGGGGTCGTGAGCGCGACCACGCCACGTTCGATCAACCGAAACCTCGCCGCCGCGAGGACTGTCTTGGAGAGGCTCCAGAGCAGGACCTGCCGGCCGGTGGCGACCGCCGGACGGGAACTGATGACGTCCACGCTGATCGCGTCGGACGTGACGACGGCGATGGCCAAGTCCGGTCGGCCGGCGGAGTGATCGTCCTGGATGGGCGTATCGACAGCCCATTTGTTGATGGACCGCAGCTCCGCCGACAACGGACAGATACGTCTGGCTGGCCCCGTTGAGTGAAGGATCGGCGGGAAAGTGACGGGACCCGGGACCCTCCGGCGCGTGGGCGAGCGACGCAATCAATCCATTTCCGGTCCCATTGTCGTTTAACAGGAGGACCGACCCGCGACCCGCCCTCCGGAGAGGCAGACCGACGGGCATCGCTGAGTCGAACCCCGGCCCTGGATTGGCATGGCCAGGTCTCGACGGACCACCTGTTGCCCGGCTGTGGTAGAGTGTACGTACACCCTGCCTCCCGGAGTCTCCCTCGCGCCGGACACCGGTCGGGAGGCAGCGCGACGCGGACGCTCCGCCGTCGACAGCCCAGGTCACGCGGCACATCGCTCGACCGAGCAGAGTGAGAGGGATCGGATCGTGGTATTCCGCCGTGACAACCGGGACAACAAGAACCCGGAGACGTTCTCCCGGCAGCTGGAGACCCTCAGGCAGCAGCCTGCTCCGGGCCGTGATGAGCAGGACGATGACGACGAGTTCGAGCAGGAGACCGGGTACGCCACGTACGAGCCGGTTCCCTCGCGTGAGCCGCCCACCCGCTCGGCGTCCCAGCCGCAGGGCGGTGGCGGGTTCCCGTCGTACGCCCGGGAGCCGGTCGGACAGCCGATCGGAGGATCCATGGACATGGACCCATCGCCGTACATCCCGAGTCAACCGACCAGCGTCGTCGCCGCCGACACGATCTGGCGAGGCGACATGGAGTCCAATGGGGACGTCCACATCCACGGGCAGTTCCAGGGCACCATCACCGCCCGGACCGATATCTTCGTCTCCGAGGACGCCGAGGCGGACGCGACCCTGATCGCCAACGCGGTCGTGATCGCCGGCAACGTCAAGGGCGTCATCCGGGCGGCGACCCGGCTGGAAGTCCTGCCGCAGGGCCGGATCTCCGGCGAGATCATCGCGCCGACGGTCGTCGCCCATGACGGGTCGCGGGTCAACGCGACCGTCCGGATGACCCTGACGGCCGAGGAGCAGGCCGGCACGCCGCCGCGCGTCAGCACCGCCAACCGGCGGAGCAATCGCTCGGGCGTCCGCTACTAGCCGATCGCCACCGGCCCCGGCCGGACACCAGGGATCGCTACCCCTCCAGGAGTCGAACCATGTCCACGCGCACCGCCGCTACCAGCACCTACGACACCGGCCGCGGCCAGGCGTTCGACGCCGCCGAAGCGCTCAGCCTCATCGATCGCCACTCCGCCTTCGACGGGACCTACCGGTCGAGCCGCGACCTCCGGATCGAGGGACAGGTCAAGGGCACGATCGAGTGCCGTGGCACCCTCCACGTCGCCCAGGGCGCTCAGGTCGACGCCCACGTCGAGGCCGAGAACGTCGTGGTCGCCGGTGAACTCAGCGGCGAGATCGTCTGCCGCGGCCGCCTCCAGCTGATGCCGACCGGTCGCCTGCGCGGCAAGGTCTCGACCCAGACGCTGGTCATCAACGAGGGCGCCATCTACGAGGGTCAGCTCGAGATGATGAGTCCGGAGACGGGCACGCGGCTGGCCTCACTGACTTCGACCCCCCGGCCGATCGCCCCGGTCTCGTCGCCGCCACCGGCCCAGGCCCAGAGCCCGGCACCGGTCGCCCCGGCGGCGAGCCAGGAACCTGAGCCCATGCCGTCCGCACCCCAGCCGATGCCGGCTCCGGCGGACCTGCGGTCGCGGATGGAGCCCAGTCCCACCAACGGGGGGACCAGTACGTTCATCCGCCGCTTCGGTGGCCCGGAGACCCCCTGGGACGGTCGCCGCGAGGATGAGCCCGACGAGGACGAAGAGAAGTAGCGGGACTCCGGGCTCACCGTCGTCCCGCCGCCCCGGGCATGGGCGAGTCCGGCTTTGTTGCTATACTCCCGCAATTGACGTCCGGCGATCGTCGCTCGGCTCCCCTCCCCGACCGGCCAGCGATGGCGCGTCGTCCGGCGGACCAGAGCCTGCGGCCCGCCGGACGACGCATGCTCACCGGGACGCTGCTCCCGCGCGCCGGCCTCACCCGTAGCCCGCAGCCCAGGAGGCAAGTTTGGACCGAAGCCCAACGACCCCACCGAAGACCCGTGCCCAGCCATCCTCCCGGCCGGACCAGCGGTCGGTCACGGCGGATGCGGCGACTGGCGGTTCCCAGCCCAGCCGGATCGGGGAGGCGCTTCGCCGCATGATCCCCGAGCGTGGACCGGTCGTCGTGGCGGAACCGGTCTTCAGCACCGGTGGTGGCGGGTTCCGGTCGGCCAACCGCCCGGAGCCGCCCGTCCGGGGCGAGGTCGGCGGCAGTCGAGGTGGCCCACCGCCGGGTGGGCCCAGCGGTGGTGGTGGCGGGCCCCGCATGCCCAGCGGTGGTGGTGGCGGGCCCCGCATGCCCCGTGGTGGAGGCGGCGCCCCGGCACCGCGGCCAGAGCGCTACTGGACGGACTACCTGCGCATCGTCCTCCCGATCATCGGCCTCCTGCTGATGCTCAGCGTCTTCATCTTCTGGGTCGGCAACATCATCGACGGCAACGATGACGGAGAGGATACGACCGGGACGGAGGTGGCCATCTCGACGACGACCCCCGACCCGGCCGCCGCAGCACCGACCGCGACCGTTCCCGCAGCGGCCGCGTCTGCCGCCCCGCCCACCGACCCAGCGGCCGGGACGGCAAGCGAGGAGCCCGCCGACGAGCCAAGCACGGCACCTGAGGACGCGGCGACCGAGCCACCAGTGGATGAGGATCCTCCCGCCGAGCCGACTGATGAGGTTCCACCCGATGAGGCGACCGAAGCCGCGCCGGGAGCCGAGGGTGGGTTCGTTGCAGGGGACGCCCTGTCGGTGACCCAGGACGGGGTAGCCCTCCGTCCGGAAGCGACCACGGAAGGAGAGCCAATCGTCAGGCTGGATTCCGGCACTGAAGTGACGGTGGTCTCCGGGCCGGAATCCGGTGGAGACTTCGAGTGGTACGAAGTCGAGACGGCTGACGGTCAGACAGGCTGGATCGCCTCCGACTTCCTCGAAGCCGTCGCCGGTTAGCCCGGCGTAGAACAGATCGAACGTTGGACGGGACCTGGCGATGCCGCCAGGTCCCGTCCGTGTCCCCGGGTGCCGTGACGAGGCCATGCTATACTGCCCGGCGGTCCAGCACGTCTGGCCCGCCGAATTCGCACGCGCTGCGACGGAGATCGGGGTGCCCTGCATCGCTCAGGGTCCGCTCCCGGATGACCAGCGCGGAGGCCAACAACCACAGGAGAACGTCACATGGTCGCTACCGCGTCCGACCGGCCGGAGGTCGCCGAGCAGGCTGCCCCGGCGCCCTCGACCTTCCGCCAGGTCAGTACCTTCGGCCAGCCGCGCCCGCAGGCCCTCCGCCTGCTGCTCGAGGCCGGCGTCCACTTCGGCCACCAGTCCAAGCGCTGGAATCCGAAGATGAAGCCCTACATCTTCACCGAGCGCAACGGCATCCACATCCTCGACCTCCAGCAGACCGTCTACCGCCTCGAGGATTCGCAGAAGTTCATCTCCGACATCACCTCCCGCGGCGGCAAGATCCTGTTCGTCGGCACCAAGAAGCAGGCGACGGACATCATCGAGCGCGAGGCCGAGCGCTCCGGGCAGTTCTTCATCAACAAGCGCTGGATGGGCGGCACGCTGACGAACTTCGTCACCATCCGCGCCCGTCTCCGCGTCCTGAAGAATCTCCAGGGGCAGCTGGAGCGCGGCGAGTTCGAGTACCTGCCGAAGCAGGAGGCCGCCAAGAAGATCCACGAGCTGGAGAAGCTGGAGAAGAGCCTCGGCGGGATGCGCGACATGACGCAGCTCCCCGGCGCCGTCTTCATCGTCGACACCAAGCGCGAGCACCTCGCGGTCGAGGAAGCCCGTCGCCTCAAGATCCCCATCATCGCCCTGACCGATTCCAACGCCGACCCGGACGACGCTGATTTCGTCATCCCGGCCAACGACGACGCGATCCGTGCGCTCCGGCTCCTCGCCGCCAGCATCGCGGACGCCGCGATCGACGGCCAGGCCCGCTTCGAGAGCCGCGCCGCCGACCAGACGCAGCAGAACGAGGGCCCGCGTGGCCGCCGTGGCGATGCGCCGATCACCGCCGAGACGTTCGCCAGCCGTCCCGCCCCGCAGAACCAGGGTCAGCGCGGCGGCCAGCCGCGTCCGGCTGCCGCTCCCGTCACCCCGGCCCAGCCGGCCGCCGTTCCCGCCCAGCAGTCAGCCCCGGCCGAAGTGACGGCGCCCGCCGCTGTCGCCGAGACGGTGCCTGCCGCCGAGTCAGTACCGGCGCCGTCCGACGCCTAACGTCGAGTCAGCCGCACCTGGACGAACCTCCGGGTGCGGCCAGACTGCTGCTCGCAAGAACACAGACCTCACCCCATAGGAGAAACGCAATGGTCATTTCGGCCGATCAGGTCAAGGCGCTGCGGGAGAAGACCGGCGCCGGAATCATGGACAGCAAGCGGGCCCTCCAGGAGACCGAGGGTGACATGGGCAAGGCCGAGGCCCTGCTCCAGGCGCAGGGGCTGGCCAAGGCCGGCCGCAAGGGCGACCGCCAGGCACTCCAGGGCGTCATCGAGCCCTACGTCCACGGTGGCCGCATCGGCGCCCTGGTCGAGGTCAACTGCGAGACCGACTTCGTCGCCCGGACGCCCGACTTCAAGGCGCTGGCCCATGACATCGCCATGCAGGTCGCGGCGATGAACCCGCGCTACGTCTCGTCCGACGATGTGCCGGAATCCGACCTCGCCGGGCTCGAGAGCGAGTTCGGTTCCCGCGAGGACGCGATGAAGGCGACCGTGCTGCTCGAGCAGACGTTCATCCGAGACAGCAAGTCGACGATTGGCGACCTGGTCAAGAACGGCATCGCCAAGCTGGGCGAGAACATCCAGGTCACCCGCTTCGCCCGCTTCGAGCTGGGTGCGGACCGGCCGGCCGCGGAGCCGACCGGGGCCTGATCCCAACGGACCACAGCTGATGGGGACGGGTGCATCGCAGCGGCGATCGCGTCCGTCCCCATCGTCGCGCGAGGACTGTCCATGAGCAGCGCGTTCAATCGCGTCCTCCTCAAGGTGAGCGGCGAGGCGCTGATGGGCAATGCCCACTACGGGATCGACCCGACCGTCATCGTCTCGATCGCCCGGCAAATCAGAGAGGTGTCCCGGCTGGAGACCCAGATCGCCGTCGTGATCGGCGGCGGGAACATCTTCCGGGGCCTCTCCGCGAGCAGCCAGGGGATGGACCGCGCCACCGCTGACTACATGGGCATGGTCGCGACCGTCCTCAACGGGCTCGCCCTGCAGGACGGGCTGGAGAAGGTCGGGACCGAGAGCCGCGTCATGACCGCCATCCAGATGCACGAGGTCGCGGAGCCGTACATCCGGCGCCGGGCGCTGCGGCACATGGAGAAGGGCCGGGTCGTCGTGCTGGCCGCCGGGACCGGCAACCCCTACTTCACCACCGACACGGCCGCCGCCCTCCGGGCACTGGAGCTGGACGCCGACATCCTGCTCATGGCAAAGAACGGGGTCGATGGAGTCTACTCAGACGATCCACGGACCAACCCGGCCGCGGAGCGGTATGGGCGGATCACCCACCAGGAGGCACTGGAACGGAACCTCAAGGTCATGGACGCGTCGGCCCTGGCGCTCTGCCGTGACAATGAGATGCCGATCCTCGTCTTCGACATCAACGACTCGACGGCGATCGCCCGGGCGGTGGCCGGCGAACCCGTCGGCAGCCTCGTCGGACACCTCCGCGACGCGCGCTAGCGATCCGGAGCCCGACCCGACTGGCTCCGGGCCCCACCTCGACTGGACAAAGGAGTTCCCCGTGCTCAAGGACGTGATGAAGGACGCGGAATCCCGGATGGACAAGGCGCTCGATGCCCTCCGTCGCGATCTCGATGGGGTCCGGACCGGGCGTGCCTCCCCCGCCCTGGTGGACCGGATCACCATCGAGTCCTACGGGACGACCATGCCGCTCAACCAGGTTGCCGGGATCTCGGTTCCCGAGCCGCGGATGCTGGTCATCCAGCCCTGGGACAAGGGCACCATCCAGGCGATCGAGAAGGCGATCCAGCGGTCGGACCTGGGCCTCAACCCGAACAACGACGGGTCGTCGATCCGGATCAACCTGCCGCCGCTGACCGAGGAGCGCCGCAAGCAACTGGTCAGGATCGTCCATAGCAACGTCGAGGACGCCAAGGTCGCGATCCGCAACATCCGCCGGGACGGGATGAGCACGCTCAAGGAACTCAGTGACGAGGGCGAGATCGGCGAGGACGACCGGACGCGCGGCAGCTCCCAGCTCGAGGAGGTGACCAAGCGCCACGTCGAGGACGCTGATAAGATCGGAAAGGTGAAGGAACAGGAGATTCTCGAGTTCTAGCCCCCGGTGTACGCCTGACCCGGGGAGAGCGGACCCGGTCACCGTCAGCGCGGCCCTGCCTGTCGCCAGAGACCCCAGTGCATCGTCCATCCCGGACGATTGTCGTGACGGAAAGAACGATGGCCAGTACGGACGACACCCGGCCCACCCACGAGACGGACCACACCCACCACGGCCTCGCGCGCGGCGAGGCGCCAGGCTGGGCGCACCTCGTCACGCCCGCGCCCGTTCAACCCAGCCATCCCGCCCCCCGCCACATCGCCATGATCATGGATGGCAACGGGCGCTGGGCCGCCGAGCGCGGCCTTCCCCGGTTGACCGGGCACGAGCGCGGCACCGAGAACATCCGCCGGATCACGACCGCCGCCGCCGAGGCCGGGGTCGGCTACCTCACTCTCTGGGCCTTCTCGACGGAGAACTGGCGCCGACCCCGTGAGGAGGTGGAGGGCATCATCCGGATCCTCGGGATGTGCCTCGTCCGCGATGTCGACGAACTCCACCGGCAGGGCGTCCAGCTACGCCACATCGGCAGTCTCGACGGGTTGCCGGCCGAGTTGCGCCAGCAGGTCCTCGCGGCCATCGACCTGACCAGCCAGAACGACCGGATCGTCCTGACCCTGGCCTTCAACTACGGTGGACGGCAGGAAGTCGTCCAGGCCGTCCGGGAGATCGTCGCCTCCGGGATCGACCCGGCGGAGGTCAGCGAGGAGACGATCTCCGCCCATCTCTACACCAACGGCATGCCCGACCCGGACCTCATCATCCGGACGTCGGGCGAGCACCGGACCAGCAACTTCATGGTCTGGCAGGGCGCCTACGCCGAGTTGTTCTTCACCCCGGTCTACTGGCCCGACTTCGGCCCCGACCACCTGCGGGGCGCGATCGAGGACTTCGCCCAGCGCGAGCGCCGCTTCGGCCATGTGACCGCCGTCGTCGCGCCGCCGAGCTGACGAGGTCGCCGTGCCCGATCGTCTCCTGAGCGGGATCAGCGTCGTGGTCATCGGGCTCGCCGCGCTGCTCCTCGGCGGTCCGGTCTACGTCGCGGTGATGCTGGCGATCGGACTGGTCGGATACCACGAGTTCCAGCGACTCGCCGTGCCGATCGGCCTCACGGCCTCGTCGGCGGGATATGGGTTCATCGTCCTGGCCGCGCTGGCCGGCTACCTCGACAACCGGTCGATCATGTTCGGCGTCATCACGCTGGCGGCGCTGTCACCCCTCGGCATGGGGGTCCTCCGGGCGAGTCGGCACCCGGTCCAGAGCGGACCGGACTCGCTGCTCTCTCCGGTGGGACTGGGTGGGTGGGCGGCGACGAGCTGCGGCACGCTCTTCATCGCGATCCCGACGATGCTCGCGATCAGCCTGCGGGAACGCTCCAGTGGCGGGGAAGCCCCGTGGCTGGAGACGTTCGCCGAGACGCTGACGCTTGGCTGGGACGGTCGCCCCACCGGGCTGGGCTGGATCCTGACGTTCACCCTCATCGGCTGGTTCAGCGACACCGGAGCGTATCTGATCGGCCGCCGCTGGGGACGACACCCGCTGGCGCCGACGGTCAGCCCGAAGAAAACCATCGAGGGCGCGATCGGAGGTCTGATCGGGGCCGCAATCGCCTCAGGCGTGGGTATCTACGTCCTCGAGCTCGACTGCCCGGTCTGGCTCGCGATCGTCATCGGACTGGTGCTCGGCGCGATCGGCATGCTGGGTGACCTCGGCGAATCCCTGATCAAGCGTCAGGCCAGCGTCAAGGACAGCGGCACGCTGCTGCCCGGGCACGGCGGCATCCTGGACCGGTTCGATGCCATGTACGTCATCATGGCGGCCGGCTGGTTCGTCGTCGAGTTCGTCACCTGGTACGTCGCGTTGTGAGCCAGCGGGCCCCGACATCTCTTCCAGCCGCAGGAGAACCGACCGTGGCCATCAGCACGTCTCTTCCAGCGCCGATCGTTCCCCTCGGATCGCACCGGGACCGACAGGGCAACCGGGCGGCGAACGCGGGGCCGCTACGGGTCGCGGTGATCGGGTCGACGGGATCGGTCGGCGTCCAGGCGCTCGATGTGCTGGACCGGCTCAGGGACCGGTTCACGGTGACCGCGCTGATCGCACAGACGAGCGTCGAGCAATTGCAGTCGCAGATCCAGGCGCACCGCCCACGGCTGGTCGGGATCGGCTCCGTGGATGGCCTCGATGACGACCTCACCGGTGGCGCCGAGGTCCTCGTCTCCGAGGACGCGATGATGGCGGTGGCGACCGACCGCGAGACCGACATCCTGGTCGTCGCGTCGTCCGGTCACGCCGCCATCGGCGCCACCCTTGCGGCGCTCCGGGCCGGCAAGATCGTGGCGCTGGCGAACAAGGAAGTGATCGTCTGCGCCGGCCCACTCGTCGTCGACGCCGTCCGGACCGGTCGCGGCGAAGTGCGACCGGTCGACAGCGAGCACAGTGCGCTCTGGCAGGCCCTGGGCCACAGCGATGGCCGGGACATCCGGAAGCTGATCCTGACGGCTTCAGGCGGACCGTTCCGGACCTGGTCGCTCGCCGACATGCGCACGGTGACGGCCGCCCAGGCACTCAATCACCCGACATGGACCATGGGCGGCAAGATCACGATCGACTCGGCGACGCTGATCAACAAGGGGCTGGAGCTGATCGAGGCCCGGTGGCTGTTCGGCGTGGACCCGGAGCAACTCGACGTCGTCGTCCATCCGGAGAGCGTCATCCACTCCCTGGTCGAGTTCGCCGATGCCAGCCAGATCGCCCAGCTGTCCCTGCCGGACATGCGCCTGCCGATCCAGTACGCCCTGACCTGGCCCGATCACGTCGACTCGCCATGCCGGACACTGTCCCTCGCGGATCTCGGCCGCCTGTCCTTCGAGCACCCCGACCCGGACCGGTTCCCCGCGCTCCGGCTGGCCGGGCAGGTCATGCGGACAGGCGATACCTATCCGACCGTCCTGAGCGCCGTGGACGAGGTCGCCGTGCATGCCTTCCTGGCGGGCCGATTGCCGTTCATCGGCATCACCGACGCGATCAGCGCGGTCCTCGATCAGCACCAGCCGACCGGGCAGTTGAGCCTCGAGTCGATCGCCGACGCGGACGCGTGGGCCCGTCGGGTCGCTGAAGGTTGGATCGCCAGCCAGGCGTAGTCAGCCCAGTCAAGCCCACGTCCGCGCGGTCCAGTCCGCCCGGGTCACCGTGACGACGGCCACGGCCGCGGCACCGGCATCCAGCAGAACCACTGCGCAGGCGGCGACGGTCGAACCGGTCGTCAGGACATCGTCGATAAGGACGACAGGGCGGCCCATGACCTGGTCAACGTCCGCCGCGAACGCCCCGTCGACGTTGCGGACGCGCTCCGCGCCACTGAGTCCCACCTGCTGGGCCGTTCGCCGGTCGCGTCGCAGCGCCGACGGACACAGCGACGCTGACCACGGTCCGGCCGCCGCGCGGGCCAGCAGCGACGACTGGTTATAGCCCCGCTCCCGCTCACGGCGCCGATGCAGCGGCACCGGGACGATCAGCGAGCCTGGCTCATCGGCCATCACGTCGTGGAGCAGCGGCGCCATCGCCTGCCCCAGGTGGCCGGCGCGCGCCGACTCGCCCTCGTACTTCAGGGCGTGGATCGCCGACGCCAGCCACCCCTCGTGCGGCCCCACCGACCGCGCCAGCGCCAGGACGGACGGGATGGCGTGACAGCTGCAGGGACGAGCGCCACATCGGGCGCACCACGGCTCGTGGGCCAGTGGGAGGTCGAGCCGGCAGTACGCGCAGACCCATGCTCCCCGCTCCCCGCAGCCCGGGCAGGTGCGCGGCCAGAGGAGATCGGCGACATGGCCGCCGACCGTTCGAAGGGCGAGGCGCGCCCGGGCTCCCTGCACGTCGGTCCTCCATCCTCAGCCCGGGTAGGCACCACGGCCCGTGTCCGACCTCGTTGATCGATCCCGGCCGCCGGTATACTGGGATTATGACGATTCCCAAGGCGGCGCCGGACGACAGCGCCCATTCCTTCGATGATATCCGCCGCGAACGTCTCCTGTACGGGCATGACCCGGTTCCCGGTATCGTCGGCGTCGAGCGAGCCGGTGACGACCGGATGGTCCTCTACCGGGCGACACCGGACGGAAACCGGACGGCCGAGTTCGACCGCTTCCGACCGTGGCTGCTGGCGATCCGTGCCGAACCGTGGGCGGCGATCCGACCGGAACCAACGATCACCCGGCTCTCCGGCGACCATGACTACCGCTATCTCGTCGCGTTCGACGGCTGGTCCAGCCACCGGAACGCGGTCCAGGCGGCCAAGCAGAGCAACGAGCCGTACTTCCGCATCCGGCCAGCCGTCGAGCAGTACCTCGTCCTCTCCGGCCGGACGCTGTTCCGGGAGATGGACTACGCCGACCTGCGCCGGGTGCAGATCGACATCGAGACGCTTGGCCTCGACCCGACGGTCGAAGATGCCGCCGTGATCGCCGCAGTGGTACGGACCAGCACGGGTGAGGAAGCGTTCCTGATCAACGAGGGGTCCGAGCCAGATCTGCTCAACCGGCTGACGGCCTGGATCCTGGAGCATGACCCGGACGTGATCGAGGGTCACAACGTCTTCAACTTCGACTTCCCCTACCTCGTCAAGCGGGCGGAGCGCCACGGCATCACGTTGAACTGGGGGCGGAACGGCGCCCCGATCACCGTCCTCGAGGGCTCCTCGCGGTTCAAGGTGGCGGCGCTCAGTCTCCCGTTCACCTACGTCCACGTCCATGGCCGGCACATCGTCGACACCTACCAGCAGATCCAGCGCTATGACATCGGCGGGCGGTTGAGCAGTTACGCCCTGAAGAAGGTCATGGCCGCGCTCTATCCCGAGCAGCAGCGCGAGGTCATCCCCGGCGAGGACATCCGGGGCGTCTGGGAACGGGGAGAACTGGACCGGCTGGCCGCCTATAACCTGGCCGATGC
>CADCWK010000020.1 GCA_902806375.1 uncultured Thermomicrobiales bacterium | reverse complement strand
TCGACAGGTTGCCGGCGGCGGCGACCACCTGGATCCCGCGAGCGCGGACATCGCAGACCGCCTGGCGAAGGGGGAACGTGGTCGATTGCCCACAATCGGCGCCCGGTCCCTGGGACAGCCCGAGGCTCACGTTGACGACATTGATCCCGGCCGGGTTGGCCGCGATCCAGTTCAGCCCACAGAGCACGGCCGACAGTGACCCAGTCGTTCCGACGAGCACCCGGATCGAGTAGATCCGGGCGCCGGGGGCACTCCCGGTCGTCGAGTCGGCGTTGTCCCTGGCCGCCGCGATCCCGGCGACGTGGGTCCCGTGACCACTGCTGTCGCTGTACGAGCCGCTGCCGGTACAGTCGACCCCACCGGCGATGTTGAGGTCCGGATGCGGGCCGACCCCGGAGTCCACGATCGCGATACCGACGCCGGAGTTGTCCCCGCCACGGCCGACGCCGCCAGTAGCCGACGTATCGGCCCCGACCCGCAGGAGCTGGTTGGGGACCGCACTCGTGGTCACGACGCGATCGATCGAGATCGACTCGACGTTGACGTCGCGCTGCAGGGCAGCCACGTTCGCGTCGCTCAGGTTGGCCGAGAAGCCACTGGCCGCATTGCGATAGACGTAGCCCGCCCGGACCCCGTTGGCGGCGGCAACCGCGGCCGGGTCGGTACCCGCGGCCGTCTGGACGATCGCCGGTCCGCGCACCCCGGGCTCGGTGACCACCGGAGCCGCGGGACGTGCCCCTCCGTCCTGGGCGGTGACGAGCAGGGGCGAGACCGCCAGGATGAACACCAGGACCATGGCCAGCAGGGCGAACCGACGCGAGACGTCAGCCATCGACGCAGGACCACCGGATCCGGGCCGAGAGTCGGTCGTCAGGCCACCGCGAGGGGTTCGGCTGGGAGTCACAGAGCAAGCCTTTCCGGGCGCTTCGGGACGGAGGCGCCAGCCCTCGGGCCGACTGCCAGGTACGGGAGTCAGGGGGAGTGATCGGGACCGTCTGCCCATCGCGAGCCTGGTCAGCGTCCGGATCGGCTATTCGGGGCGCAGCCCCAGCGACGGTCGGGAACCGCCATCAGCTTGCCATGGTACCCGATCCCCCGGCGGGGACCAATCGGCGGGACATGCCGAACGGACCGGGGGATGTCCCCGGTCCGTTCGGTCCGCCAATCATTGCCTCGGCCGGGTCCCGGCCGGCTACGCCAGGATCCGCCTCCGTCGCGCCACCCAGACCGCCGCCAGCGCGAGGGACAGGAGCGCCGCGATGGCGAGGTACTGCGGAACCGTCCCGCTGGCGATGGATGCGGCCGTGGCACCGACGCCGGTGTTCGGCTGGCCGGTCACCGGGGCGCAGTTGAAGATGAAGACCTTCGCGGCGGCGTTGGGCCGGACCACGACGTCGCCATTGGTGTTGACGCTGTCCGACTCAGCGTAGCACCAGCCCTCGCCGACCTCCTCCAGCGAGTAGGTGCCGGGGGTGAGCCGGGCGAAGGTGAGCAGGCCGTCCACGTTGGTCGAGCCGTCGGTCACCGGGGTGTACCGGCGCGTCTCGCCGCTGTAGAGCGCGATCTCGAACGTCGCGGGCTCGCTCTGGATCGAGCAGTTCTGGTAGTAGTCGTAGCTGGCCGGCGGATTGAGCGTCGGGCACAGGTACTTCTGGACGATGATCGCCCCCGTGGTGTCCGAGACGACGGGCGGGATCGAGAAGTACGCACAGAAGACGGTCTGCCCTGCCTGGGGCGACACGTTCGCACCGACGCCGACGTTCTTCGTCGCCGGGGCTTCCGGATCGAGCCCGCAGAAGTTGTAGAGGATCTGCTGCCCCTTGGTCAGCTGCTGCTCCAGGTAGAAGTTGCCAGCCGGGAGGTCGCCGAAGACGACCCGCCCGGTCTCGCCGCCGGCGCCGGTCGTCGCCCGCTGGGTGACCGCCCCGGACAGGCGGTACGTCACACCGTTGGTCAGGCTGCTCGCCGCGGTGCAGGAGTTGGCGAAGTCCTCGTAGATCGTGCCCTGGAAGCCGGCCGGGCAGGCGTAGCTCGTCACGTCGACGGCGGCCGGAGCGGGGGCCGGCGGAGCGACGTAGTTGATTACCACGACCTGGGTCAGCTGGTTGCGGCCGATCCGGACGGATGCGCTGCCGTCGCCCGGGAGATCCGGCGCCACTTCCGTCAGCAGGTAGGTGGCGGCGGGGACCGTCGCCTGGAAGAAGCCGTCCGCCCCGAGGGTGAACTGGCCGAGGCCGCCTTCGCCGCTCTCGCGGACGAAGCTGAACGTGGCATCGCCGGCGCCGCAGCCGGACGTGTTGGCGAGCTGCTTCGGGCCGGTATCGGAGCTGTCGAAGATGACCGTCCGCTCACCGGCCGAGCCGGCCGGGCAGTAGAACGTCGCGATCTGGACGGTACCGGTGTTGGCCGGCGGCGCGGACCGCTGGTTGACGACGCGGACGTCCGTCGTCACACCGGGGTTGACGATGACCCCTTCGATCCGCGCGACGACGACGTAGCCGTTGGGCGCCGAGGTCTGCTCGACGGCATAGGTGCCGGGCGCGATCTCACCAAAGGTGACGCGGCCGTTGGTGTCGGTGCAGGCGACGTCGTTACCGTCGTCGCTGACGTCGAAGCAGGCACCGACCAGTGGCTGCTCCTGCGGGTTGACGACCGTGACGCGGATCGCCCCATTCCGGGCGGTATTGACGACGGTGGCCGTCGCGACCTCTCCCGCGACGATCGTGACCGTCGCGTCGTCGGCGGCGAGGTAGGCCGCCGAGGGGGTCCGGGTCTCCCGGAGCGCGTAGTCCCCGGCGGCCACGTCCGTAAACGTGATCGTGCCGTCGTTGTTGCCGTCCTGGCCGTCGCAGACCGGCCCGGCGACGGTGTTGGAGCCGTCGCGGAGCGAGAAGCAGGCGCCGGGCAGGGCCGCCCCGTTCTCATCGACCTTGAGCACCGTCAGGTCGCCGGCATCGTCCGGCGGCGGGAGGATCTGGAGGACGACCGTGAACCGCTGGGCGCTGCCCGGCGCGACCCGGATCGGCTCGATCTGACCGGCCTGGTAGCCGGCCGGGACCACGGTCTGCTCGACCGTGTAGTCGCCCGGCGCGACGCCATCGAAGCGTGTCGTCCCCTCGTCCCCGGCGAGGTCGGCGCTGTCGCAGACCTCGTAGGTCGCCGGACCCGTCAGGCGGAAGCAGGCCCCGCCAAGCGCCGTCCCGTCGACCGTCTCGGTGTCGATCAGGACACGTCCTGGTCGCGGGGTGTTGCGGACGGTCGCCTCGCTGGTCTCGCCGGCCAGGATCTCGATGCTCTGGCTGCCGCCGGCGATGTAGCCGCCTGGGGTCGTGACCTCACGCAGGGTCCAGGTGCCGGCTTCGACGTCGTTGAAGCCGATGGTGCCGTCGCGCTCACCGTCCGCCGAGTCGCAGACCCGGATGGTCTGGCGTCCGGAGCGCTCGAGGACGAAGCAGGAGCCGGCGAGGGCTTCGCCGTCGCCATCGACCTTGCTCACGACGAGGTCGCCGTCCTGATCGGGAGTCGCGACCGCCGTCACCGGAACGATGAGGACGGATGGAGTGTTCGCGTCGATGGTGACCTCGACAGCGGCCGACAGGTCGTAGCCGCTGGGGGCCTCGGTCTGGTCGATGGTGTAATCGCCAGGCAGGATACCGTCGAACCGGATCTGGCCGACCGCGCCGTCCGGGTCGGTGTCCGCGTTGTCGCAGACCTCGACGCCACCCAGCGTGAAGCAGGCGCCGGCGAGCCGCCGATTCGCGCCATCGCTGTACCGGACGATGACCGACACTTCCCGGTCCGCTGGATCCTGGACGGTGATGATGAGCAGGACCTCGATCGTCTCCCCGTCCACGACGGTGACGTTCTGGCTGATATCCGCGACCGAAGCGACGACCAGGTCGTCGGGCAGGTCACCGGACTGGGCCACGAGGTAGTTGCCGACCGGGACGTCCTCGAAGAGGATGACGCCCTCGGTCCCGTCCGCGTCGCCGCCATCGCCGTCACAGACCTCGGCGACGACGACTTCGCGGTCGCTCAGGGTCAGGCAGATCCCGGAGAGCGCGTTCCCGTCCTGATCCTCGATGCGGACCGAGATCGACCCCTCGCCGGTCGCGGACGGCGCGGGGCTAGCCGGGGGCGACGCGGCCGGACTCTCGTCCGGCGACGCGACAGCACTCGGCGACGCGCTGTCGGAAGCACTGGCCGACGGGCTCGGGCTGTCACTCGGCGACGGACTCTCAGACGCACTCTCGCTCGGCGACGGGCTCGGCGACGGGCTCGGCGTGGCCTGGATCGCCTGCTCCGCCGTGACCGTCTCGCCCGCTTCGACTGTCACGCTCGGCCCACGGGCGGCGTCGGGGCCGCTGTACTCGGCCGGCAGGTTCTCGATGACGAGATCATAGGTCCCGGCCGGGACATCCTCGAGCGTGAACGCTCCCTCGCCCCCGTCGGCATCCCCGGGCCCCGGATCGCCACCGGTGTTGTCGCAGACCGGCTCTGTGAGGTCACCCCCCGGTCCGGCGTCGAGCCGGACGCAGAGACCGGGAATCGGCTCCCCCGTCTCGTTGTCGATGACCTGGAAGGCGATCGTTCCCGTCGTCGCGACCAGGGCGAAGCGCACCAGCGTGTCCTGCCCCTCTTGGACATCGACAACCGCCGTGGGCTCCTGGTCCTCCGCCAGTTCGTAGCCGTCGGGCACGACCGCGACCGCGACCGTGTTGTCGCCCGACTCGACCTGTGGCACGGTCAGGTTCCCGTCGACCAGTCCATCGAACTGGTCATCGCAGAACGGACCGAATTCGCCGTACTCGTTGGTCACCGTGACGCAGCCACCGGCGACCGGCTCATCGTCGACGCTGAACACGACGCTCAGGTCGCCGAAGACCAGGATCCGGGCCGACGCGATGGTGATCGCGTCCTCGCCGCCATCCGTGACCTCGAGCGTCTGGCTCTCCGCTGGCTGGACGTCCTCCGGGGTCGTCGTCTCGACGACCTGGTACGTCCCGGCCGGGACCTCCTCGATGGTGACCAGTCCCGGCTCACCGGCAGAGGCGTCGCCATCGCCGTCGTCACAGATCGGCCCGATCGGATCGGCACCGTCGCGCTCCAGCTGGAAGCACGCACCGGCAACGAGGCCCTCCGCGTCGTCCTCCCGCGTGATGGCGACCGTCACCTCGGCGGCGGACTCATTGACCACCGGGATCTCCTGGGCCGCGCCGGACAGGACCGTAACGTCCTGGACGTCGGCCACCAGGAACCCGTCCGCGACCTCGACCTGTGTCAGCGTGAACGTGCCGTCCGGGATGCCGAAGATGCCGACGCGGCCATCCCCATCGACGTCCCCATCGTCGTCGCAGACGGCCGTCGCGACGTCACCATCTTCGCGGTCGAGCACCTCGATCGGCTCTCCGGTGGCGGGGTCGACCAGGCTGAAACAGGAGTCGGGGACCAGGTTGCCCTGGGGATCCGCGACCGTGACGACGAGGCGGCCATCCGGGGCCGGCGATGCGCTCGGGCTCGGCTCGACCGACGGGCTCGGCTCCTCGCTTGGCTCGACTGTCTCGTAGGAGAAGGTGACTTCGGCGGTGTCGCCGGCCTCGACCGTGATCGTCTGCTCGGGGAGCAGGCTCTCGTCCTCCGGGGCGACGACCATGTAAAGGGTCGTCGTGCCGGGAACGACGTTCTCGATCGTGACGGTGCCGTCCGCGTCGCCGTCGGCCTCGTCCAGGAATGTCCCGAAGTAGCCGGAGTCGTTCTGCAGGTCGAAGCCGGCGCCGACCACGGGATCGCCGTTGGCATCCTCGACGGCGATCTCGATGGTGCCGGCGTCGCCGGTCTGGCTGGCCTCGTCGGAGGGCGACGCCTCGACCGAGGGACTGCCTTCGACTGACGGGCTGGCATCGGGGTCGTCGACCCCCTCATAGGAGAACGTGATCGTCTGGTCGGTACCGCCCTCGACGTCGAAGGTCTGGTCCGGCAGCGGGTCGAACCCGTCCGGCGCCGTCTCCATCGTCAGCGTGAAGGTGCCGGTCCCGACCTCCGTGATCTGGAGGTCTCCGCTCAGGTCGTCGTCCGGGAACGGGCCGTACGCCTGGCCGTCGATCGACAGGATGAACGACGCCCCACCGAGCGGCTCGCCGTCCGGGCCGATGATCTCGATGGTCAGCGTCGAGCGGCCATCGTTGGCCTCCTCGCTGGGGCTGGCCTCCTCGCTAGGGCTGGCCTCCTCGCTGGGGCTGGCCTCATCACTCGGCTCGTCCTGATCGGACGGGGCGGCCTCGTCACTCGGGCTGGCCTCATCGCTCGGTTCGTCTCCGTCCTCGCTCGCCTGGTAGGAGAACTCGACCTCGGCGGTCTCGCCGGCCTCGACGGTCACGGTCTGCTCGGGGAGCAGAGCCTCGCCACCCGGCGCGACCACCATGTACACGGTGTTGTCACCGGGGAAGACGCCCTCGATCGTGACGGTGCCGTCACTCGCGCCGTCCGCGTCGTCGTTGAACGTGCCGTAATACCCGGTCGTGTTCTGGACGTCGAAGCCCGCGCCCGGCAGCGGGTCGCCGTTGCCGTCGACGACATCGATCTCGATGGTCCCAGTCGTCTCGTTCGGGTCCGCGGCGGGTGACTCGGTGTCGTCGGACGGCTCGCCCTGATCGCTCCCGGATGCCTCCACGGACGCATCGCCGGAGGGGTCGCTGGAGCCGTCGCCGGACGGCGCGCCGGTGTCACCGGTGTCCGGGAGGTCGACCTGGATGGTATTCAGACCGGGACCGATGTTGACGGTCTCCTCCTCGGCCGGTTTTTGGCCGTCCGGGGTGGCCGTCTCGACGAGGTCGAAGGTACCAGCGGGAGCGCCATTCGGGAAGTCGATGCTCACGAGGCCGTCAGCGGACCCGTCGTCGACGTCGCAGGCCTGGCCGAGGAGCGTGTCGCCCTCGAAGACGCCGTAGCATCCCCCTGCCGCCGGGACGCCGTCAGCCGTCACGACGGTCACGGCCAGCGTGCCGGGCTCGACGATCTCGGTCGAGACCGAGCCGGACTCGCTGTCGAGCGTGACCCGGACGCGACCGGCGTCAAGCGTCACGGTTCCCGCCTGTTCCGTGGCGATACCGTCGGCCAGCACGGTGTAGGTGTAGTCGCCGCCGAAGCCATCGACGAACGCCTCGAAGTCGTCCCCGCCCGTCGGGAACAGCGCGATCTCGCCGTACCCGTCGACCAGGAGCGAGAGGCTGGCGGTGTACCCGGTCGCGGTGATGGTTCCGGTGCGGGGGTCGAAGCTGAAGGCCAGGCCGGTCTGGTCCCCATCGACCTCGACGGTCAGGTCGTCGCCGTCCGGGTCGGCGTCCTCACCGAGGGAGTAGGTGCCGTCGTCGTTCTGGACCTCGACCCGGTAGCTGTATGAGCCGATGGAGACCGGGACGGTCCCGCGCCAGATGCCGTCGTCGCCCTGGGTGAGCGGGACGAACTGCCCGAAGCTGCCGGAGACGCCGACGCTGAAGGGCGCCGGGAGGGCGGGAGCGGCCCCATCCCGCGGGGTCTGCGACAGGCGCGGCCCCTCGGTCGAGGCGGCGGCCGGTGCCACCGTGGCGAACATGGGGACGAACAGACCGAGGATCAGGGCCAGAGCGGCGAAGAGATGCACCGCGGGGGTCGCGCGCCGGCTCAGGCGAACCGGGCGAGTTCGTGGACGTCCACGAGAGGAGAGCACACCAGCGCGCATCTTGAGACCTCCGGGCGATCAGGACATGGACGCGACCGACGACTCCCGGTGGGACGGACGCTGACCCAACGCGATCGATTCGGTTCCGTCTCTATCAACGTCCGCGACGACCGATCCGTTTCTTCCGGGGCCAGCGGGACTGGCCCACCGGTGCGGTCGCCCATGACATGGGAAGGACACCAGCGTATCAGACTGACGGGCAGGGGTTGACCGGCCGGCGGTTCCGCACGGTCCCTTTGGATGAGGAGGCCGTGACTGCCGATGGGCAGGCCCCGGCGCCGCGCGACTCCGCCCATCGACCGCACCACGCCGCGCGATCACGTCGCCATTCCACCCGCTGATCGGGGGGCACACGGGCCCGTCGGCTGCTGGACCGAGACTCAATAGATGAGCAGGTATCTCCTATCCGCATCGGTGGCGTCGGCCTGGAACCGCATCGCATCGCTGTCCCAGGCGATCTGGATCTCGAAGACCAACCAGCCCTCGCGGGACTGGCCCGGCGCATACCAGCCCTCGGCGGCCGGGGCCGGGGCGGTCAGGAACAGACCGTTCGGCACCGGACCGCCGTCCTGCTGCGCCAGTGTGAAGGCATCGGCCGACAGGTAGGCGCCCGTGGCCACGGTGCCGGTGTACGTGACGGCGACCCGGACCGCGACCCAGCCGGCGGCCCCGTCGCCGTCGGCGTCTCCGAGGTCACCGGCCTGGTTGCGGCCGAGCGCCGTCGTGCGGTAATCACCGTCGGGATACAGGTCGTAGACGGGGTCGCCGACGACGACCTCGGCGACGGAGACCTGCCACTCCGCCGTCGCCACCGGGTCGCCGATCGCGACGGCCTCACCGACCGCGGTGCCGGCATCCGTGGGGGCCGCCGCACCCGGGGCCTCCGGGGGCACGGCGCCGTCGGCGAGGGCGAAGAGCGCGTCGGCCCAGTTGCCGCCGAGGGTGACGCTGTCGTAGAGCAGGACCAGGGCAGCGTCACTGTCCGGGCCGGACAGGGCCACGAAACCCGTGACGGCGGCCCCCGGTTCGACCGTTGCCATGAGGGACGGTTCCGGGGCGACCAGGCTGCTCGCGCGGCCGACCCAGCCATCTCCGATCAGCGCGAAGTCGGCCGGATCGAGATCCTGCGGCCGGTCACTGCCGTTCGTCGCGGTGATCTCGACCACGACGTACTGCTCGCCGTCCGGCGGCGCGGGGTTCGCGGGAGAGGCGGCCGTGATCGCGGTCGCAGCCGCGTCCCCGGTCTGCACCGTCACGACCTGCATCTGCCATGGCCCGGCGGTCGCTGCCTGCCCAGTCGGCACGACCCCCGGCG
The DNA here is from genome assembly GCA_902806375.1 of uncultured Thermomicrobiales bacterium. Lineage (GTDB taxonomy): Bacteria > Chloroflexota > Chloroflexia > Thermomicrobiales > UBA6265 > CADCWK01. The sequence continues at coordinate 2,947 of CADCWK010000020.1, read as the reverse complement.
GCACCTGCCGGGCGAGAGCCGGGGCCACCGGGTACGCGCACCAGATCAGCAGGATCACGAGGGCGAGGGAATAGACGCTGCTCCGTCGAGGCAAAGGTAGGTTCTCCCGCGGCAGGGTGGGTGTCGTTCCCGTGCACGCGACCGGATCGGCGCGCACCGTGATCAGGCGATCACCGCGCCAGAGTGGACGTTGGCCCCACTCGGGGCGAGGTCGCGACCGACGGCCTGGGCGACGGAGCGCATCCGGGGGACCAGCTCGTCGAACTGGTCGAACGTGAGCTGCTGGGCGGCGTCGCTCATGGCGTGATCCGGGCTGGGGTGGACTTCGATCATGAGGCCGTCCGCGCCCGAAGCGACACCGGCAAGCGACATCGACGCCACATAGACCCGCTTGCCGGCGGCGTGGCTCGGGTCGACGAACACGGGCAGGTGGCTGAGCTGCTTGGCCACGGCCACCGCTCCGATATCGAGGGTGAAGCGCGTGGCGGTCTCGAACGAGCGCAGCCCGCGTTCGCACAGGATCACGTCCGGGTTGCCCTGGGCCATGACGTACTCGGCGGCGAGCAGCCACTCCTCGATGCTGACGCTGGCGCCGCGCTTGATCATCACCGGCTTGCGGGTCTTGCCGACCTCCTCCAGCAGCAGGTAGTTCTGGCAGTTCCGGGCGCCGATCTGGTAGATGTCGGCGTACTGGCCGATCAGCTCGACATCGGTGGGACTCATCACCTCGGTGATCACCGGCATGCCGGTCTCCTGCCCCGCCTTCGCCAGGATCTCGAGGCCGCGCTCGCCGAGACCCCGGAACTCATAGGGCGACGTCCGCGGCTTGTAGGCACCGCCGCGCAGGATGCGGGCGCCAGCCGCCCGGACGGATTTGGCGGTCGAGACCGTCTGCTCTTCGCTCTCGACCGAGCACGGCCCGGCGATCATGATGATCTCGTCGCCGCCGATCCGGACGCCGCCGACATCGATGAAGGTTGGCTGCGGGTGGAAATCCCAGCCGGTCAGTTTGAACCGCTTGCTGATCCGGACGACCCGTTCGACGCCGGGGAGCGACTCCAGCGTCCCCTCCAGTTCGGACGGGAGCGGCGAGCCGACGACGCCGATGATCGTGACCTCCTCACCCTCCGACAGGTGGGCGCCGAGGCCGAGGGACTTCACCCGTTCCACGACCGTGTTGACCTGTTCCCGATCGCTGCCCCGCGTCATCACGATGATCATGCCGTCTCTCCTGCGCCGTGCGACGCGCTGGTGCCCCGGGCGGGACAGCTCGATGGGTGGGTCGGGAACAATGCATCCGGAGGCCGCGCACGGTCAGGCGGGCGGCTACCCGCGCATGACCGGGTTTGCCTCAAGGATATCCCGGAGTTCAGTATCCGACAGGCCCCATTCGGGACGGAGTTGCCTCGCGCCCTTGAGATAGACGTGCCGGACCTCGCTGGCCGAGCGGGTCGTGTTGACGTGGAGCAGGATCCGGATGGCACCCTGCAGGGATCCGGGGACGTCCATCTCGTGGGTGCAGATCAGCGGGACCTCGGTCCAGCCGACCTCCCGCGCGGCCAGCGCCGGGAAGGTCGCGGTCAGATCCGGCGTGGTGGTGAAGATCGCCGACGCGATGTCGTCCGGTTCCAGGTCGTTGAGGTGCCTGAGGGCGACGACGAGCTCGCGGGTCGCTTCGAGGATGTCCTCGGCGGTGTTGATCGGCGTCGTCGTCGCCCCCCGGATCCCCCGGCAGACCATCGTCCCGGTCGCCGCCTGCATGCCGGCCCGGGTCCCGTCCAGCTGTTCCACCACGTTCACCCAACTCCCTCGGTCGATGCGGCCGACCTGTCCTGACCGGCGTCCGTTCGGATCGGTCCGCCCGGTCGGCTCGCGCCTGCTCGCGCGATCATACCAATCCCCGGACCGATCAGCCGACCCCGGCGTACCGGGCGACGGCTCGCCGGCCCTCGGACCGGTCGACGCGACGAGCCGCTGCGGGCCCGGATCGTCAGTCGACGACGGCCCCGAGGGCGCGGACGACGAGGATCGCCTGGCCGGCGTCCAGCCGCACGCCAGCCAGGGCGAGACGGCTGAGATCGACACCATCAAGGGTCGCCCCACGAAGATCGGCTCCGTCCAGCTTGGCGTCGTCGAACCGGGCACGGCTTAGGTCGGTGTCCCGAAGATCGGCCTTCTGCAGATTGGCGAACGCGAAGTTGGCGTCCACCAAACGGAGCCCACGCAGGTCGATCGACGACAGGGTGCGACCACTGAGATCGACGAACGACCAGTCGCCCCCGCTCACCGTGATCCCGACGAGATCGGCCTCCTCGAAGCCCGAGCCGGTCATCTTGCACTCAGTGAAGCGGGCCCCGAACAGGCGCGCCATCCGGAACGTACAGTTGAGCATCGCCGATCGCTCGATCGTCACTCCGTCAAGCCGGGCGGCGGTGAAGTCACAGGTGTCGAAGGTGCAGCGGTCGATCGCCGCCTCGCTCAGTCGCACACCGTGGAAGGTGCACCGGTCGAACCGGCACCCCTCCATCACGAGGTCGCTCAGATCACCGTCGAACCGATCGCCGTCGAACTCGCGATTGACCCAGTGGTCCTCGGTGCTCGTGTCCAACGTCGCCATACCTCGCGTCTCTCGCCGTCCGCAACGCTGCTTGATGGACGGGTCGACGCGACTAATCAGTGTCGAAGACAACCATGTTGAAGTCGGTTCTTGGCCGCCAAGACGCGATTGCTCGAGCCCATCCAGCCGATTCACGAAATCGTTCCGGAACCTGGTCTACTCATAGACCTTCATCCGCACGTTACGGGCGTGGCCACGCTAGCCACCTATCGACGCGTCGCGCCCTTCGCCTCAGCTCTGCAGTTTACGCATGAACGCGGCGGCGGCGGCGGGCTGTTCGGCCGGCGGGAGGACCTCGATGGCGTTGATCATGGCCGAGGCGATGATCGC
>CADCWK010000019.1 GCA_902806375.1 uncultured Thermomicrobiales bacterium | reverse complement strand
TACAGCCGTCGATCGTCGCCTCGCTTAGTCGCACGCCGTGGAAGGTGCACCGGTCGAACCGGCACCCCTCCATCACGAGGTCGCTCAGATCACCGTCGAGTCGCTCGCCGTCGAACTCGTGGTCAATCCAGTGGTCGTCTGGTGCACCCATCGGATTGTCACTGTTCCTCATCGAAGTAGTCGTTATCGATCCGTTTTACGGTGTAGGTGCGAACCGGCATAACCCCGACACCATGCTCGATCATCAACTCGGCTAATTGACGCCCATCGATCAGAACGATCCGTCGCCCGACTTGTCGAATCCAGCGAACTGCGTCCTCAGTAAACGTCGAGGTCGTAATCAAGACACCTTTGCTACTTTGATGGGGCGAAAGATTACCGACAAATTCCGCGACCACGGGCCGCCCAACGGAGCTCTGCCATCGCTTTGCCTGAACGTAGATGGCGTCTAGGCCAAGACGATCCTCTTTGATGACCCCATCAATGCCTCCATCGCCGGTTTTGCCAACTACTTTGGCGGCGTCTTCAAACGTACCGCCATAACCCATTGCGACGAGCAACTCGACCACCAGACGCTCAAAGAAGGCGGGGCTAACGGTCCGAATCTGGGCCAGAACCTCATCGGTCAGCGCGGTCTGCAATTGCTCGAAACCAGCGGCAATGAGTTCATCTGGTGTCTCTTTCCGAAGATCCACCACGTTCTTGTGTTCAGAGTCGCCCTCGGTAGTCGACCGGTTCTCGAATGACTTCATCTCTGGATACTGCCGCAAATACTTCGCGTCGATACGCACACCCTGATCCAGAGCATCTCGACCGCGTTGAGCAATCACATACACGCCGCGCCGAGGTCGGGAAACGAGGCTCGCTTTGGTCAAATATGTGACCGCCCAACCGCATCGATTATCCCAAAGCGTTTGTCGACCACTCTTGATGGTGAGTGCCAGATCGTCCGGCGCGACAGACATCACGTCAGCGAGTCTGGCGTTCAGTTCGCGACGGCGCCATTCCCGCCCATCACTGAGTACCTGAACCATCGGCAACATGACATCTTCATACGTTGGGAATGCCATTGATTACGACCGAAGGTTGCGCATGAACGCGGCGGCGGCGGCGGGCTGTTCGGCCGGCGGGAGGACCTCGATGGCGTTGATCATGGCCGAGGCGATGATCGCGCCGTCGGCGTGCTTGCCGACCGTGGCGACGTGCTCGGCGGTCGAGATCCCGAAGCCGACGACCAGCGGCAGGTCGGTCGTGGCGCGGACCCGGGCGATGTACTCGGGCAGGCCGGCGGCCATGTCGCTGCGGGCGCCCGTCACCCCGGTCAGCGAGACGCAATAGACGAAGCCGGAAGCCCGCTCGGCGATCAGCCGGAGTCGCTCGTCGGTGCTGGTCGGGGCGACGAGGAAGATCAGGTCGCGGCCGTGCGCCCGGCAGGCCTCCAGGAACCGGTCGCTCTCCTCGGCCGGGAGATCCGGGACGATGAAGCCATCGACACCGATCTCGGCCGCGTCGGCGGCCAGCCGGTCGTAGCCGTACTGGTAGAACGGGTTGGTGTAGCCCATCAGGACCAGCGGGATCGTCACGCCGCGCGACCGCAACCGCCGGACGAGCTCCAGGCAGTCGACCAGCCGCGTGCCCTGCGCCAGCGCCACCTGGCCGGTGCGCTGGACGGTACTCCCGTCGGCGAGCGGGTCGGAGAACGGCACGCCGATCTCCATCGCGTCCGCGCCCGCCTCGACCAGGGCCATCGCGATCTCCTCGCTGGTGGCCAGGTCGGGGAAGCCCACCGTGATGAACGGCAGGAGCGCCGTCCGGCCCTCGGACCGGGCCCGCTCGAACGTCGCGGCGATCCCGATCGACCGGGATGCGGCGGGTGAGGTCGTGACGGGCGCGGTCATGGCGGGCTCCTGCGAGGGGGTGGGACGACCGGACGGGAGCCGATACCTAGTGACGCTTGCCGGCCATCGCGTTGAGCGCGGTATCGAGGTCCTTGTCGCCGCGGCCGGAGCAGCAGATGACGATGGACTGGTCGGGAGACATCGTCGCCGCCATCCGCGCGGCGTGGAAGATCGCGTGGCTGGTCTCCAGCGCCGGGATGATCCCCTCGGTCGCGGTCAGGAGCTTGAACCCCTCCAGCGCCTGGTCGTCCGTCACCGAGACGTAGTCCGCCCGGCCGGACTGCCTGAGGAAGCTGTGCTCCGGACCGACGCCCGGGTAGTCCAGGCCGGCGGAGATGGAGTGCGCCTCCATGATCTGCCCCGCCTCGTCCTGCAGAACGTACGTCCGCATGCCGTGGATGACGCCGATCGTCCCGGCCGTCATCGTCGCCGCGTGCCGCCCGGTCTCCACGCCGTCACCGGCCGCCTCGACACCGACCAGCGCGACCGACTCGTCATCGAGGAAGGGGTGGAAGATGCCCATGGCGTTCGAGCCGCCGCCGACGCAGGCGACGATGGCGTCCGGCAGCCGGCCCAGCTCGGCGTGCTCGTGCGCCTGCCGCCGGGCCTCCACGCCGATGACGCGCTGGAAGTCGCGGACCATCATCGGGTACGGGTGCATCGCCATGACGGAGCCGATCAGGTAGAAGGTCGTCTCGACGTTGGTCACCCAGTCGCGGATCGCCTCGTTGATCGCGTCCTTGAGGGTCTGGGAACCGCTCGTCACCGGCACGACCTCGGCCCCGAGCAGTCGCATCCGGGCGACGTTCGGTGCCTGCCGCTCGACGTCGAGGGCCCCCATGTAGACGATGCATTCCAGCCCGAGCCGGGCGCAGATCGTCGCGGTCGCGACGCCGTGCTGGCCAGCGCCGGTCTCGGCGATGATGCGGCGCTTGCCCATCCGCTGGGCGAGCAGGCCCTGACCGATCGCGTTGTTGATCTTGTGCGAGCCCGTGTGGGCCAGGTCCTCGCGCTTGAGGAAGATCTTCGCGCCGCCGGCGTGCTCGGTCAGGCGCGGCGCGAACATCAGCGGCGTCGGGCGACCGACATAGTTGAAGAACAGGTCGTCGATCGCCGCCTGGAACGCCGGGTCCTGCCGAGCGTCGGCGTAGGCCGCTTCCAGCTCGGCCACCGCCGGCATCAGCGTCTCGGGGGCGAACTTGCCACCGAACTCCCCAAACCGACCCTGGCTGTCCGGCCACGCCGACCAGGACCGCGACGGCACGGCGACGGTCTCGGCGGGGTTCTGGAGCGTGGTGGTCATGGCGAGGACTCCTGTCCTGTGGTTCGGCAGCCCGGACGACGGAATGGGATCGGTTGAGGTTCGCATGGTCGTTGCGCCGCCCCGTCGTTCCGTCAGACCATCATGCTACCGCCGCGCATGGCGTCCCGCCACCATTCCCGTCACGCTACTGCTCGGTTTCCCGGCACGATTTGCCATGAGAACACCTCACGCGTCAGCAAGCGGGAGCGGATTCCGGAACGGGAGCTACCGTGGATTGGCCGACAGGCCGGGATTCCGGGTCGATGGCCGATCCGATCCTCACCATCAGGCGACCGAGTCGTTGCCGCCATGAGGGACGGGCAGCCGGGATGATTCCGGCCGTTGACAGCCAGCGTGAGGCGGCGGCGAGCCGCTCCGCGCGCACCATCCGGACCAGTTCTTCGTTCATCGATGAGTCAAGCATGGGGTATTGCCCTGACGCTGTTCCGGCGCGTGACCAATCAGCGGGGCCGCTGCTGGTCCGTGGCGGAGGGGACGCCGGTCCCGAATGACTCGGCGTCCCCCCAGTCTGACGTCGGTTCGCATCGCGAGCATCGGTCAACCGACGCATCGGGGTGACGTATCTGCAAAGTCGGGGCGACGGTGAACCCCTCGGTCGTTTGACGCATCCCGCCCCATCACCGATCGCAGAGAGCGACGCCCACCCGGAGATCTCCGGGTGGGCGTCGCTCTCTGTGGTCCGGTTGTCGCTGCCGGCCTCGATTACTGGTGAGCAGCGACCTGGAATCCCGAGCAGCCACTGTTTGCGGTGACGAGGAGGTTCAGCGCCTCGTGCTTCGGGTGGCCGCAGGCGGCCGTGAACGTCTCGGCCGCTTCCTTCTTGGACCGGATCTGGAAGATCTGTGGCTCGGCCTTCTTCTCGCCGAAGTGGGAGCAGAGGCCGCACTGACCGTTCTCGACATGGACCATGGTGGATCTCCTTGGTAGGTGAGAGTTGGCTCAGACAAGGGGTCGGTCGGCGTTCGAGCGACACAACCAACCGTACGACTTTCACCTATCCTATCCACGATTTTGACACAAGTCAAGCGACGATCTCCGATAAATACCGTCGGAATAGCCAGATTCGCTATTTCCGACCTCCGTGATCTCCTATCTAGTCCATCGGAATAGATTCGTCGAGATTAGCCCGGGGACGATTTCGCATATTGGGTAGCCGATCGCCACGGTCGGGATTTCTTTCAAATTTAGCCGCTGATCGTTTTGCCTGCTTGCGGGGGTAAGGCGGATCACCTGTCGTCCAGTCCAGCATGCACCGCCCACCTCGCGGCTTCGGTCCGGCTCGCGACACCGAGCTTCGCCAGGATGTGGGCGACGTGGGTCCCCACCGTCCGTGGGCTGATGAACAGGGCGTTGGCGATCTCGGGGTTGGATTTCCCTTGGGTCAGCAGGAGCAGGATCTCTGTCTCACGCTCCGTCAGTCCAGCGGCGGTGGCCGGCGAGGCTGCCGCGTCGGGCGCACTGGACGCGAGGCTCGGCGCCTCCTCCGGAAGTGCGACGACCAGTCGCTCGATCAGGGACTGCGCCGCCGAGACAGCCCCGGCGAGGTCCACGGCGTCACCTCGTGCGAGGAGCTCGGCCTGCTCGTCCAGGGAAACGGTCGACCAGGCTGCCTCGTATGCCACCCGCCAGTCCTGGTCGTCGAGCGGTCCAGGCGTGAGGTTCCGTTCGCGGGCGATCCGAATGGCGACATTGGTCAGAAGGCGATGGGCGTCCGGGTCCAGTGCACGGGCCAGATACGCGGCCATCGTGATCATTTCCACTAGATACCCGGGTGACTGGTACTGCGACGCCAGTGAGATAGCCTCAGCCAGCGCCCGTGCCGCGCGGTGGGGCCGGCCGAGTTCATCCTCGATGATGACGAGGTTCCTCCGGGCGGAGATCATGTTGACGATATCGCCATCGGCCTTGAACGCGTCGAAGGCACGATCAATGAGGTGCGCCGCCTCCTGACGGTTGCCACGGAAGTACTGGAGGAGGGTCACATAGATGAGTTGGCCGCCTTCAGCCTCATCGCTGAGATCCTCGGGGATCAGGTCAAGGGTCTCCCTCAGGTCACCATGGCGCTTCTCTTGGAGGAAGTGCCCAGCCAGCGCCAACCCTGCGCCGCGAACGCCGCGTTCGTCGCCAGCATCGCGGTACAGATCGATCGCCGTTCGCAGCGGATGCTCAACGGCGTCCGGGTTACCGAGTTGGGCCTCGAACGCTCCCCACATATAGTGCGCCTCGGCCCATGTCGCGCCCGAGGTGTGCTCCCGCCAGCCACCATCCGACCGCTCGACGGCCGCCATCGCCTGTCTCAGGTAGGCGAGTGCGTCACGCAGTTGCGCCCGGATCGTCCATGAGCGCCAGAGCGCGGTGACCAGTTCCAGCGCTCGACCCGGCTCCCGGTTTAGCCACCACCGCCGGGCGACCGCAAGATTGGCCTCCTCGGCCTCGATCACGCCAGACCAGGCGAGCCGCCGTTGGACGAGGCGTCGCCCATGGAGGGCGAGCCGAAGCCCCCACTGGGCGTGAGCACGGCGGACGGCTTCCTCTCCGGCCGGGTCGTCTCCCAGCCGTTCTTCGGCGAAATCGCGGATCGTCTGCAGCATGACGTACCGGGACCGGCCATCCGGATCCTCACGGACGGTGACGAGGTTCTTGTCCACCAGGAGGGCAAGCACCTCGAGCACCTCGAGCGACACATCGTCCGGGTCGAGGAAGCCGTCGGCCATGGCCTCGCTGTCCGGCCGCGGCGTCTCGCGCGTGGCGACCGGCAGTTCAAGCGGGTCGGGACCGGGGAGACCGGGTGAGACGGCTGCGAGGGACGCGATCAGACTGAGGGTCGCACCACGCTCGGCGACGGCCAATCGTCCGAACAGCAAGCGTTCCTCGCGGGTAAGCAGATCGTGGCTCCAGGCGATCGTGTCGCGCAGGGTCTGATGACGGGCCGGCAGATCCCGCGCGCCACCCGTCAGGATCGCCAGGCTTCGTTCCAGTCTGCTCAGGAGCAGGGACGGTGGGAAGTGCCGGATCCGGGCGGCCGCCAGTTCGATCGCCAGGGGAAGGCCGTCCAGCCGCTCACAGATCGCCGTGACGACCCCAACATTGGCGGTGGTCAGCTCGAAGCGGGTATCGACGGCCCGGGCCCGCTCGACGAAGAGCTCGATGGCCGGGACGCGTGCCGCCCGCTCCACACCGATCACCGATCCGGATGCGGGGAGCGCGAGCGGCTCGACCCCGTACTCATGCTCCCCCGAGATTCGGAAGGCCGTCCGGCTGGTCGCCAGGACCGTGAGCGACGGCAGCCGGGCCAGCAGGTTCGCCAGGTCCGGACCAACCCCCAACACCTGCTCACAGTTGTCGAGGACGAGCAGGACGCGCTGGCCGGACAAAACCGCGACAATCGAACCGGCCGGTTCTGGGTCGTTGCCGGCGAGGTTGAGCGCCCGGGCGATCGCCGGGATGGCACGGTCCGGCTCAGTGAGCGACGCCAGCGGGACGAAGACGATCGCATCGAAGGCGGCCTCGTCCCGGAGCGCCGATGCCAATTCGAGAGCCAGCCGGGTCTTGCCGACGCCCCCGGGTCCGGTCAGTGTCACCATCGCGACCCGTGGGTCGAGGAGCCGCTGCCGGACGTCGCCCAGTTCGCGCTGCCGGCTAATCAGCACCGAACGGGGTGCGACCCAGCTGGACCAGTCACGTCGCTCGTCCTCCCATAGGACTAGTCTCCCCAGGTGATCCCCCACCCGGGTCAACGGGTCACCGACCAGAGGTCGCTCGATTCCAGCCGGCTCCGGCACCATCGGTTCCCGCCCTACTCCAACCAGTCGAGCGAGTCCCGGTCCTGCCCCGCACTCGCGTATGCTTTCCACTATATGGAAACCAGGCTGCGCCGCAACGTGGGCCGTAACGGCACCCGACCCCAATCGACCGGAGCCATGACCTGATGACCGATGTCCACGGTGGGGTCCAGAGCGTCCGCCGGGCGCTGGCGGTCCTCGAAGCGGTCGCGACCGCCACCCAGGAGCGGGAGGACACCGGGATCGTCAGCCTCAGCCGTCGCTGCGCGCTCCCTGTCAGCACGACGCACCGGCTGCTGGCGACGTTGATCGACGCCGGTTTCGCCACCCAGGACCCGGACTCCGGGCAGTACCGCGTCGGACTGCACGCCTTCGAGGTGGGCAACGCCTTCCTCGACCATACGGACCTGCGACCCGTCGCGCGCCCCTTTCTGCGCGACCTGGCCGAGCTCACCGGTGAGACGGTCAACCTCGCCATCAGGGACGGGCACGACGCGGTCTACATCGACCAGCTCGAGAGCGCCCAGATCCTCAAGATGTTCGCGCGGCCCGGCGCCCGCGCTCCCCTGGCCTGCACCGGCGTCGGCAAGGTGCTGCTGAGCGGACTGACGATCCCCGCGGCCGAGCGCATCCTGACTGACGAGCCCCTGCCCCACCGCACGCCTCGATCGGTCACGGAACCGGCGGAGATGATGCGCATCCTCGCCCGTATCCGGATCGACGGCCATGCGCTCGACGACGAGGAGGTGGAGCTCGGCGTCCGCTGCGTCGCCGCGCCGATCTCTGACCATCGTGGCGAGGTCCGGGCCGCGATCAGCGTCTCCGGACCGACCCTCCGGATCAGCGACGACCGCATCCCGGAACTGATCCGGCAGGTCCGTGGGACGGCCGCCGCGATCAGCGCGGCGATCGGGAGCGGCGATCGCGCTGCCCGCACGGCCTCGGTCCGTCACTGATCCGGCACGCGGCGGGAGCGGTCGCTCAATCGGCCCACTGTACGATCCGAGACCCGAATCAGGGCCGGGCGTCCAGGGTCACGTACCGGCGACCGCTCGCCACGTCTCACGGAGGATCGCGACCGAGCGCGGCAGCGATTCGGACGCCGGATCGGTCACCCGTGGGCCGCCCGTCGAGAAGCACTCCAGGCTAATCCACCCCCGGTACCCGATGTCGTGGAGCGCCGCGAACGACGGACGGAAATCCATGCAACCGGCGCCGCATTCCAGTCGGTTGTTGTCCGCGATGTGGACATGGCCCAGCAGTGGTCCGGCCGTACGGATCGGCTGGCCCAGGTCGGCCTCCTCGATGTTCATGTGGAACAGGTCCGCCAGCGCCACGACGCGGGGATGGTCGATCGCCCGGGCGAGATCGACGGCCTGCCCGACCCGGTTGAGCAGGGTCGCCTCGAAGCGGTTCAGCGGTTCCAGGAACAGGCGACTCGTCCCGGCCGACAGCGTCCCGGCCCACTCCCCGAGCACCCGGCCGGCGTAGGGCAGGTCGATCTCGGCCGGAGGGATGAAGGCATCGGCGCCGGACGACGGGTCGCTGCCGGGGAACGCCGCGCCCGGCCGGATGGGAACGGAGACGACCCCCGCGGCGCCGAGGTCCTCGGCCAGTCCCAGCAGGCGGGTCAGCGACAGCAGGCGCCGGGTCTGCTCGTCCTGATCCGGGTGCAGCGGGTCGTGCATGGGGTGGGTGCAGATCGCCGCGACCGGGATACCCGACGCCGCGCTGGCCGAGCGGAGTTCCGGCAATCGCGCGGACAGGTCGAACGACGGGCCGACCGCGACCTCGACGCCGTCGTAGCCATAGGCCGCGGCGTTCGCGAACTGCTCCATCAGGTCCCGGCCCGGCAGGAGCAGGGTCTGGACGGCGTAGCGGGGCCCGGTCGTGAGCGCGTCCTGTCGAGTGGTGGGGCTGGTCATGCGTTCTCCCGGGTCGGTCTTGCCTTCGCTGTCGGCGGTCAGATCACTTCGAGCGCGTTGGCGTCGGGCAGCTCCGGGAAGGGAGCGTGCGGCTCGGACTGGTACCACCAGACCGTCGAGGCGATGTCATCCTTCAGGGGCAGGTACCTCATCTGTCCGTCGAGCTGGCTGCGCCAGCCCAGCGCCTGGACGGTGACCCGCAGGTCGTCGGTGAACCGGATCGGGTCCATGACGTGGAACCGGTACATCCCGAACCGGGTGTTGGCCCGGTAGAGTCCATCCGGCTGGATGACCTGCGGCATGCCGAGGTACGGCGTCGAGTAGATCCCGTACTCGCCCCGGGGGTGCTCGAAGTTCCAGGCGCCACCGAAGTAGTCCTCGGTCCCGGTCCCGCAGATCGTCGGGAACTCGTCGTCCCCGTCGAGGTACCACTTCAGTTCCCCCTCACCCCACCAGCCGCTGGAGTTGACCTGCCAGGCGAGGTAGGTCCCGACGTAGTGGCCCTGCCCGCGCACGCCCTCGATCAGCGTGTGCTCGGCTCCCTCGACCGGGTTGCTCCGGCGCCACTGGGCATGCAGATAGGCACGGTCGGCGGCGATCGGGGTCAGCGTGTAGATCACCTGGTAGTAGAACCCACGGACGGCGTCCTCCGTCAGGTTCTCGACGGTGATCCGCGCGTGGCGGCGGAAAGGCATCTCCCAGTAGGAGTTGAAGCCACCGGCCGGGTTCACCACGACCGGCAGCCCGGCGATGTTGCAGCGCTCACCCCAACCGGAGCAGAAGAAGTCGCCGATCGGGACCTCGATGCTCGGCTCCGGCTCCTCGTCCCAGTAGACGCGCAGGACGAGCCGACGCCAGTGGGTCGGGTGGACGGTCAGCCAGATGTGCTGGATCGCGCCGGGCCCGTCGATGTCGGCGACCGTCACCGTCTCGTTCGGCGCGATGTCGATGCTCGGCGAGACTTTCCAGCCCCTGCCGAGTTCCCGGCTGGCGATCGCTCCCGTGCCCTCGGTCGCCCGCCCCCCGCCTCCCTTGGCTCCGTCGAAGTTCTCGGCCGAGATCGACCGGGTCACCGCCGGGCTCAGACGGCTGAGATTGCCGAGGTGCATCCCGAGCCCATCGAACGCTCCTGGTCGCCCATGGCCGTGGTCGTCGCTCATCGTCGTCCCCTCATCCGGTGCCCGGAACGGTCGCCCTCAGACCGGCATCGTCCGGGCCCGGGATCGGGCTGTCAACCCGTCGGCCGGCGGTTGACGGGGGCGACCGCCTGCCGCCGACCCAGCCCGGCCCGAACCGGCCCAAGGACTTACGAACGATTAGCGCGGTGGTACACTCTTCCGAGATCGCGCCACCGGTCCGACGCCGCTGCTCGTTCCTTCGGAGGACGCCCCCATGACCACCACTCCTGCCCGGGACCCCGGTGTGCTCCACCCGCCGCCACTGCCCCCGGGTCTGCGGCTCGGACCCGTCACGCTGGCCGTCGCCGACCGTGACCGCTCACTGGCGTTCTATCGCGACCTGCTCGGTCTGGAGGTGATCGACGACGGGGTGCACCACGGCGAACCGACCGTCACGCTGGGAGCCGACCGGCGGGCCATCGTTCGCCTCGTCGTCCGGCCCGGTATCGACCGACTGCCCCGGAACGTGACCGGGCTCTATCACGCCGCCATCCTGCTGCCGGACCGCGCCGCCCTCGGCCGGGTCATCCTGCGCCTGGCGGAGACCCGCTATCCCTTCGGGGCCTCGGACCACGGGGTGAGCGAGGCACTCTACCTGGACGACCCGGACGGCAACGGCCTGGAGATCTATCGCGACCGCCCGAGAGCCGGGTGGACGTGGCGGGATGGGCGGATCGAGATGACGATCCTCCCGCTCGATCTCGACGAGATCGTGGCCGAACTCGACGGCGACGAGCCGAGCCGCGCGCCGATGCCCGCCGGGACGACCCTGGGACATATGCATCTGCGGGTGGGGGACGTCGACGAGGCCGAGCGGTTCTACGCCGGGGTCCTCGGCTTCGATGTCGTCGCCGGTTTCCCAGGTGCCCGCTTCTTCAGCGTCGACGGCTACCATCACCACCTCGGCACCAACAGCTGGGAAAGCGCCGGTGGCCAGCCCCGCTCGGACGCGACCGCCGGCCTGCTGGGGTGGGAGCTCGTCCTCCCGACCATGGATGACCTCGCCGCGACCGCCACGCGCCTGTCGGCGGCGGGCCAGACGGTCGACGCTCACGCCGACGGATCCGTGGAGGTCCTCGACCCGTGGCGGACGCAGCTGGTCCTCCGGACACCCTGACGCCAGATCGCGAAGCTCCACCCCTGGCAAACACTCCCGGCAACCCTCGCGCCCTGTCGTAGCTCACACGACCGGGCGCTCCTTCTGTCCTGCGGCACCGGTCTCGCGAACCATCCCTCACAGGGTGACGCAATGTCTCCAGCGCGCCGGCCGCCAGCCCCGGCAAGCGCCAAAGGCAGACGACCATGCTCGACCGACTCGCCGCGACCTACATGAACGTCTATCGCCGGCTGATGCATACCTGGATGACCGTGATGGCGGCGCTCGGGATCTCGGCGGGCGTGGCGCTGGATACCAAAGACCCGCTCGCCCAGTTCATTCCGCTCCTGGCGAGCTGGCTCCTGTTGTTCGCCATCTTCCTCAGCTGGATCCGGTTCTCCCGGCCGGAAGGGGCGGCAGGGTCTCGCGTGTCCGAAAGGATCCCCGTCTGGTATGCGGGGGTGGCCGGGATCGCCGTCCTCCTGACGCTGCTCGTCCGCCAACAACCGGTCGCCTTCGCGGCGTTGTCGACCGGGGTGATCGTCACCTTTGTCGGGGTCGTGCTCATCGGCTATGACCGCTTCCTCGCCTGGCGCCCGCGGATCGCACCGTGACACGCGAGCATGACCGACGTTGATGGGCCGTTGACCCGCACGATGGTGTGGGACGGCTGACCGCAGGCGACCGGGAGCACCAAAGGGACGGAGTCAGCGATGAGTGCGAATCAGCGCACGATGCGACGACGCGTCCTGGGATGGCTGTTCATCGTGGCATTCATCTCCGGA
>CADCWK010000018.1:367-12041 GCA_902806375.1 uncultured Thermomicrobiales bacterium | reverse complement strand
CCGCGTAGATGCTGCCTCGCCCGAGACCCATCTCCGCTTCCAGATGCTGGATCGTCGTGGCCTCGAAGCCCTGCCGCGAGAAGACGTCGATCGCGCGGTCGAGGACGACGTTCTGATCGAATGATCGCGGCCGAACCACTGGCGTCCCTCCTATCGGATTGGAAAGTCTAATGGATCTGTAACGTTCGGTCAAGAACGAGGAATGGATAACCCAACATCCATGACGGTCTCTCTGGCTGCCACTATCGACGTCAGGGCCGACCTCGTACCCGCCGTCGCTCAGGAGCGTCTTCTACCGACCGACGACTGCCGAGCCTATATCGGCCCCTCGACCTGGGCCTTACTGCCGGTTTCCCAGGGATAGCGCACTCCCGTCGGGCGCCGTTTCAGCTCACCGGGGACAGCATGTGGATCGGAATCTCGCGGTCATCACCGCCGGATGGGCACGTACCGAGCGCTCCCACTGAGCAGTGCCGCGACCAGCGGAGAGCCACGAAGGTTGGCCAGGCCGAAGCGACTGTCCAACTGTTCGTTAGATCAGTTCCTGCCGTAGTGCCGGCGTCGCTGCTGAAAGGGGCGGCTGGTGATCGGGCGGGGGGATTGCAGCATGACTGATAAGCGCGATGATGGCATCGAAGGCGACCTCGAGCGGTCTGGTGTCGCGCTGAATCTGGGCGAGCAGGAGGCCGCCCTGGATCGCGGCAAGGATCGCGAGCGCAAGGTCGTCGAGATCCGTACCGGGAGCGATACGACCACGGGCGTGCATGGCGCGAAGTCCGTTCCCGATGGCGACCTCCCACCGGTCGAACCCGTTGGCAACGTCGAGACGCATCGCGGGATCGGTCGTGGCCAGTTCACTACCCAGTGAACCAAGGGGACAGCCACCCCGGCTGAACAACTGGCGCTTGTAGGCGACGAACTCGTCACGCCACGCGCGAAAGTCATCCAGGCTCTCCAGGCGGGTCTGCTCCTGATGCCCGACGACGCTGTCGGATCGATACGCGATGACTGCGCGCACGAGGTCCTGCTTGTCCCTGAAGTAGTGGTAGAGCTGGGAGCTGCTGACTTTGGCGGTGGCCCGGACGTCCTCGAGCGTTGTGCCGGCGATGCCCTGGGCGAACATCAATTCGGCGGCAGCAGCGACGATGCGCTGGCGAGTCCGTGCACCTTTGACCGTCAGCGAGGGAGATGGAGAGATCGTCTCTGGGCCAAGCGTCGTCATGCTGAGATTATGTCATCTCTAAACCCGTCGTTCCACCAGTCTCACTCGTTACGATAGCAGACGGGCGGACCCGGATCAGACGTTGGCCGGCATCAGCTGACTTTCGGAGGCGGTGACAGCGTGCCCGGGCCACCGCTTTCCGGATCGCCAGCCGTCAGGCCGACTTCGACTTTTGCGCGTACTCCACCATCCCGATCACGTCCTGCCACCCCAACCGGCCGATGGCGCCGGAACTGTAGACCGCCAGCAGGATGCGACGATCGGGCCCAAGGACGAAGCCGGTGGACTGGAGATACGGCGCCTGGCCCCGTGGCGTGGCGTCGTAGTAGCCACCAATCGTCCGGGCCGTCTCCACCACGGGCAGACCATGGGCGACGGGAAAGGCCAGTCCCAGGGACTCGACCGTGGACACGCTGTGCTCCTCGTCGTCCACCGAGGCAGCGATCACCCCAATACCAGCCGCCTCCAGTTTCGGGAGCCCAGTCTGGTACGACTTGAGCTGGGTCTGGCAGTACGGGCACCAGTGACCCCGATAGAACAGGATGGCTTGATAGGGGTGATCGAAATCGTCAGGGACGTGAAGCTGACGTCCACCGGGCAGTGAAAACGTCATTGGGGGGAACGGGTCACCAGCGTCCAGTCGGTTGCCATCGGGATCGATCACGGCCTGCTCCTGTCCATGGAATGCCAACGGAGCGACAAGCAAGGCCGGTTGCTCACCGTGCCGACGCTCTGAATAATGGATTGTTCAGACCATTCTAGTATCTATTTTTGGCTTGTCAAATCCAGAGTGATGCTATGCTGCTCGACAGGAGCACCGAACCAGCTGGATACACCCTGATGGATCCGGCGGGGCTGAGGGCCCCGCCCCGCCAATCCGAGAGAGGAATTCTCATGCACTGGCTCTTCCTGGGCATCGCATCAGTCTTCGAAGTCGTCTTCGCCTTGTCGGCCAACGCCTCCAAGGGCTTCACCCACCGGTGGTACACCGTCCAGACCTTCGCTGCGGCCGCGGTCGCCATCTACTTCCTGTCCCTGGCTCTGGAGGTGTTGGACGTAGGAGTGGGTTACGCCATCTGGACGGCAACCGGCGCTGTAGGCACCGTCATCCTGGGGACCGTCCTGTTCAAGGAGACGCTGAACGCCGGGAAGGTCATCTCGATCATCTCGGTGATCGCTGGCGTGATCGCCCTCAAGGTGGTCTCGGGTGTCTGACGCGACTCGCCGTGCACCCGCCATCCACCACGACCCTTTCAGCCAGGAGCCCGCCGTGACCACCACAACCGCCCTGCCCACCACTGGCCAGTCCCCGACGAGGGCATGGGTCCTTCTCCTGCTCGCCGCTGCCCTCGAGATCATCTTTGCTCTGTCCACCGGGGCGTCGGAGGGCTTCTCAGTCCTATGGCCCTCCCTGATCGCTATCATTGCGGTCATCGGGAGCATCATCTTCCTGACGCGGGCCCTCAAGACCCTTGACGTCGGAGTGGGGTACACCGTCTGGACTGGCATCGGCTCCGTGGGGACGGTCCTCATGGGGGTCGCGATCTTCGACGAGTCCCTCAGCCTGGCCGAGATCGGCTGCTTCGTCCTGATCATCGGCGGCGTCATCGGGCTCCAGCAGTCCGACCGCAAGCCAAAGATCGCAACCCCTTCAGTCGAGGCCGCTCCCGTCACCATGGCGGTGCGCTGCGGCGGGACAGCGGCGCTGCCAGTCACCGAACGCTGACACGCAGGGCGCTGGACTAATGAGTAGAGCCAGTCTCCCAACGTGCCGACACAATAACTGGATCGATGGACTGATCCATCCATTCTCCTAGCCGTTTTTGGCTTGTTAGATCCAAACCCATGCTATGCTGCTCGACAGGAGCACCGAAGCACCTCGACAGACCCGGAGGGTCTCGCCATGACGGACGAATTCGTGTCGCGCGGTTTTCGTGGACGCCCCCGCAATCCGGAACTGGAAGGTCGGCTGCCGCCTGGGCAGTACGCGACCCGTGATTTTCCCGTTCTCTCGGCCGGACCGACGCCCCGGACGGATCTGGACCGGTGGGATCTTCGATTGACCGGCGAGATCGAAACGCCCAGCCGGTGGACCTGGGCCGAATTCCTGGCCCTGCCCCAGGAGACCTTCACGGTCGACATCCACTGCGTGACCAAGTGGTCGAAGTTCGACACCGAATGGCAGGGGGTCTCACTCGACACGCTCCTCGATGGCGTCGAGACGAGCGGGGACTATCTGATCGCACACTGTGATGGAGGCTACACGACCAACCTGCCGCTCGAGGACGTGACCGACGGCAAGGCATGGGTGGCCTTTGGCTATGACGGCGACATGCTCGCGCCGGAACATGGCGGACCCGCTCGACTCCTGGTGCCGCACCTCTACTTCTGGAAGAGCGCCAAGTGGGTGCGTCGCCTCGAACTCGTGAGCAACGACCAACCGGGGTTCTGGGAAGAACTCGGGTACCACAACTATGGTGATCCATGGCAGGAACAGCGGTACCAGGGCGACTGAGCTGGCTCTTCGCCGATGTCGTCGACGTCATCGTGGAGACCGCCCGGGTCAGGACGCTCGTCCTCTCGGTGCCTGGATGGCGTGGACACCGCGCGGGTCAGCACGTCGATATCCGGCTCACCGCGCCCGACGGCTATCAGGTCCAGCGAAGCTACTCCATCGCGTCGGCGACGAACGAGGAGCGGGTCGAACTCACGGTCGAGCGGCTGGAAGACGGCGAGGTCTCGCCGTATCTCACCGGTGAGTTGCGGGTAGGCGACAAGCTCGAGCTGCGCGGCCCGGTCGGCGGGTACTTCGCGTGGGAAGTCGCGGATACGAACGGTGGGCCGCTGCTTCTCATTGGTGGCGGCTCGGGCGTCGTGCCACTGATGGCGATGATTCGCCAGCGGTCCATGGCCAGGAGTGACGTCCCCACCCGACTCCTCTATTCCTCACGCGCCTTCGAGGACATCATCTACCAGGCGGAACTCGCCCGCCTCGTGGCCGAGAGTCCCGGGCTGGAGGTTGTTCACACGCTGACGCGGTCACGGCCGGCAGACTGGACGGGCTACGATCGCCGGATCGACGACGTCATGCTGGCCGAGGTCGCCTGGGCGCCTTCCGACCGTCCACTCGTTTTCGTCTGTGGCCCGACCCGACTCGTCGAATCGGTTGCCTCGACACTCACGGCACTTGGGCATGATCCGGGGCGTGTCCGGACCGAGCGCTTCGGGCCGACTGGAGGATGACAATGGACGACAACGATCTTCGACTGGATGGCAACGCCGCGGCGGGCCCGCTCGCCGAGATCTTCGGCCGGGAGATGACGATGGCCGCGGCCGTCTGCGGTGGCTGTGGCACGGACGCACCGATCGGCAGCCTCATGGCGTACGACCCGGGTCTCGGGATCATCCTGCGTTGCTCGACATGCGACACCGCCATTCTCCGGGTCTCCCGGGTCAGGAGCGGGTACTGGGTCGATGTCCGCGGAGCCAGCGCCCTGCGTATCTCCACAGCCGAATAGCTGGCGCCGATGCCCGGCATGAGCACTGGTGACGGGCAGCCTGATCGTCCACGCATCCAACCGACTGACTCCTGGAATGGCAAGGGGCAGCAGAGGGGATCGGGCCAGGTCGGGACGGCTCCTACGTAAGCCACGGGGCTGAGGTCGACCCACGTGTCCTAGCGGACGCGTGGGTCGACCGTTTCAGGCGGAGCCGGGTACCACGACTCGGGTTCCGGGTACTCGAAGTCCGCCGGGAACTCGTAGGTCTCGAACACCGTCGACGTCGCTTGATCAGTCGCAAAGAACGCGAAGTGGTTCTTCCCCATCCATTTGCCCGACTGGACGCACCGGAAGCCCCTGGCCTCGAATGCACGGATGCGATCGACCATCGGGAGATTGCCGCAGTCGTATGCGACGTGGTGAATGCCTTCCCCCTGACGCTCGAGGTAGTCGGCGAAGATGCTCGGGCCGTCGATCGGTTCCATGAGTTCCCAGGTGATATTGCCGCTCCGGGCGAAGCAGACCCGTAACCGGAACGAGGCGGGTCGTCCCTGGTACGTCTGATCAGACACGTTCTCCGGTCCGAAGGTGTAGACCCTCCAGGGGCCAATCCCGAGCCGGACCAGTCCCTCCATCGTCCGCCGGTGATCCGCGGTAACGATCGCGATCTCGATTGCGTTGCCAAGGAAGGCGTTGTCCATGCTCGTCTCACCCGTGACAGCGGGCAGTCCGGGCTCAGGCCGATCGACCGCGGCGTTTGGGATCTGCATCTTCCGGCCCTCCTCGTGGTTCTGGTTCATCCGTCGCCCACCGACCCGCTTGGCCCGCCCGCTCCGCTGCTGGGGAGCGGAGAATGCCGGGCTCATCCTGTCCGATCATGCGTCCGTCGCCTGGTCCATCGGATAGATCATGGTTCGAGCGATTCGTTGCCCGGGACGCGTGGGCGTACGGTGCCCGCCCCGGACCTAGACGGCTCGTCGGAGAAACCGCCTGGATCAGACTCGTCGATCGCGTGGCACGTCGCCTGGTGCTCCCGACTGGCCGGCCTCTACCGGTGTGGTATCGCCGCTATCGCGACACGCGAACCCCGTCGCCCAACGCGACAACCAGTGCCGCCAACGATGGATCGACGCCGGCCATAGCCGCCCGGGACAGCGACTCTTTGCACCTTGCCGATTCGCTGCACTCAGTGCGGGCAGCTAGAGGCACGTTCCAGGGGCCGGTCGTCAGAGGTTGGCGTCTTCAGCCATAGGTGTCAGGACGAAGACCGGGATCTGACGGGTCGTCTTGGCCTGGTAGTCGGCGTAATCCGGGTAGGCGGCGACGGAGCGCTCCCACCAGACGGCCTTCTCATCGCCGGTGACCTCCCGGGCGGTGTAGTCCCGCCGGACGGGACCGTCCTGCAACTCGACGTGTGGGTGCGCGACCATGTTGTGGTACCAGACGGGGTGCTTCGGCGCGCCGCCAAGCGACGCGACGACGGCGTACTCCCCGTCATGCTCGACGCGCATCAGTGGCGTCTTGCGGAGCTTGCCCGACTGCGCCCCAACCGTGGTCAGCAGGACGATCGGCATCCCCCGCAGCGTCGTGCCCTTGGTGCCGCCCGAGTTCTCGAACAGCTCGGCCTGCTGCCGCGCCCAGTCAGATGTGCTCGGTTCGTACTCACCGGTCAGTGGCATGGCAGGTCATCTCCCTTTGATTCTGCGCCGCATCCTGTTCGATCACCACGATCTGCGGCCCGTGACTGACGTCTCGATGAGCGTAACGAATAGTCATGGGCAGCGCCTGCCCTCGGAAGGGTCGTGGTCCCTCCTGGATCGTGCGTCGATATGGGGATCGTCGCTCGTGGTCAGGCAAAGATGGCAGCGTTACCCACGATGGACTGTACCTGGAGAGCCGTCCCGTGAATCTTCCAGCCGTCGCTGGTTCGCACGAACCGGTCGAGATAGACGGCCCGGAGCTCGACATTCTCCCCACCTGCCATACCAGCCACATGATGGTGTCCGACGAGAAAGGTACGGGCGTTGGCGGTCTCTCCATCAAGGTCGACGACCATGTTGCCGTAGAGTTGCTGGGTACTCATCTGTTCCGTGCTACGACGGAAGGCGTGCTGAAACAGCCCAACGAGTGTGTCACGAGGCATCGTGCCAGCTGGTACGCCGAAAGCGGGAAGGTCAACATCTACCTCCTCAGTGAACAGCGAGGTGAACAGGTCCCAGTCACGGGTGTCCAGAGCCCAACCGAACTGGTATCGGACATCCCTGATCAGTTCACGGTCGAGCAGAGTCTGCGCGTCGCCAGACATGTCGATCTCCTTGGTTTCGATGTAGTATGACGATTGTCATACCTGGCGTGACTATGCGCTATGACGACCGTAATAGTCAAGGTGAACGGAGTGGACATCAGCGAGCAGATCACCCGGCAAACCAGTGCATCGAGTGGTGGACCCGAGAATGAGCCGGGGCCCCGGGACCGAATGATCCGTAGCGCAGTGGCCCTGCTCGCGCGCGATGGGCTCCAGGCTACCGGGATGCGGGATGTCGCGGATCATGCCCACGCCCCTCGCGGGTCGATCCAGCATCACTTTCCCGGAGGGAAGGAGCAACTCACGCTGGAGGCACTCGCCTGGATAGGCGCCACGGTGCGCACCGAACTCGACGACTCCCTGACCGGCGACAACGAGATCGGAAATCACCACCCGCTTCCTGAAGCCGAGTCGGGAGGGAGCCGGGGATGGACCCGCAGTCGCCTGGTCCTGGACCGATTCGTCGAGATGTGGCGAGATGGCCTGGTGCAGACGCAGGTCACATCGGGGTGCTCGGTGGCCGCGGTCGTCCAGGACAGCGACAATCCAGCCTTGCTGGCCCGGACCGAAGAGGTCTTCGCGAGCTGGCGCGAGCCATTTCATCGCGCCCTCCTCGCCGACGGTCTCGAAGACGCTCGTGCGCGTGCCGTCGCGACGACAGTCATCGCCGCCCTCGAGGGTGCCGTCATTCTTAGCCGGGCGCAACGCGACATTACGCCCCTCGAGCAGACGGCTGCGGTTCTACGCGACATGGTTCTCGCGGCAGCCAACTGAGCCTGACCTGGACGGACGAACGGCACCCGACGATTCCCACGTTGACGGTCCTTGGCCTTCGCCGGCCGTGACACGCATCGCGACCGACCAAACCCAACGATCCCCAACACGCCTGTTTGGACTTCGATCCGAACGCGGTGATTCGGCGCCACTTCGGCGCTCGAACTGCCTGGCCCACCGCCTTGGTCAGTCGGACGTACCCGGTTCGTACTCACCGATCAGTGGCATGGCCATCTCTCCTTGGCGGTCGTGGCGGACGGTCCGCCGGGCAGGATCGCCCTGCTCGTGTTCGCGGCGAGGGGCACCGATCCCGGTTCACCGGCGACGCGTCAATTGGACAGTGACCGGTCTTCATCCCCCTCGCCGCCGGCCGGCTCCGAACCGCGTTATTCATCGCGGACGACGCCTTGCGGGAGCATCACCGCTGCGACTCGCCTACTCGCGGAGGGAGGATCCCATGGGGCTCTACATCGGCTCGACCGTGATCAACACCCCGGACGTCGCGCGGGGCGTCGCCTTCTGGACGGCGGCGCTGGGGTATGTCGTCCGCCACGCCAGTGACGACTTCGCGGTGTTGACCGACCCGCGACGGCGGTGGTCGAACGTCTCGCTCCAGCGCTCGCTCGAGCCGAAGCATGGCCCCAACCGCCTCCACCTCGACCTGTACACGGCGGACCAGCCGGGCGAGGTCACCCGACTGACCGGGCTCGGCGCGCGGAGGATCCCGTGGGAATACGAGGAGGGTCACGACCACATCGTGATGGTCGATCCGGGTGGCAACGAGTTCTGCGTCATCCAGAGCGACCAGACGCAGGACTGACTCCCAGCGTGCAGGGATGGGAGCCAGATGACCGGCGACCGGCGCGGGGAGTCAGAGCGGCAGCTTGAAGCCGGTATGGGACGGGACGAAGCCGAGCCGCTCGTAGAAGCGGGCGGCGTCTGCCCGCTGCCGGTTGGAGGTCAACTCGATCATCCCGCAGCCGCGCCGCCGGGCCTCGGCGATCGCCCACTGGATCATGATGGTCCCAACCCCACCACCCCGACCGGCGGCGGCAACGCGGACAGCTTCGAGCTGGGCCCGGTCGGACCCGCGGTGGGAGAGGCCCGGTAGGACAGTCATCTGCATTGTTCCGATGATCGCGCCGTCGCGCTCGGCGACCAGCACCCGGGTGACGCCGCCGGTCGCGAGGATGCGGTCGAAGGCTGCCTCATAGCGGCCGAGATCGTGTGGCGTCTCCCGCGCGGCCCCGAGCACGTCGTCGGCATAAAGGGCGACGATCGCCGGGATGTCTGCCCGCACCGCCACCCGGATCGTCAGATCCCCATCCTGCACCGTCCTGCTCCTCCACTCGCCCGATCTCGCGACGCCGGTTAGCGGTTCGCCAACATTTGCCCAGACTGCCGCGAGCGTGTACCGTCAGACCGCGATCGATCGTCCGGAGACGGGCCGGACGCCACACCCATCGCCACAAGGAGTATCACGTGTTCGGGCTGCCTTTCGACGGGAGCGGGCGATTCTACCGCGGCAATATCCACTGTCACTCGACCAACTCCGATGGCCGCCTCAGTCCGGCCGAGGTCATCGCCCGCTACCGGGCCGAGGGGTATGACTTCCTCGCCCTGACCGACCACTTCATCGAGCGGTACGACTACCCGGTCAGCGACACGACCGAGTTCCGCACCGACGGCTTCACGACCCTCTTCGGTGCCGAACTGCACGCCCCGGCGCTGGACAACGGACAGAACTGGCACATCGTCGCCGTGGGCCTGCCGCTCGACTTCCCGCCGACCGGGGACCAGGAGAGCGGACCCGAACTGGCCGCCCGGGCGATCGCGGCCGGCGCCTTCGTCGGGATCGCCCACCCCGCCTGGTACGGCGTCAAGATGCGCGACGTGGAGGCGATCGAGGACGCCCACGCGATCGAGATCTTCAATACCGGTCACCAGGCCGACGCCGACCGCGGCGATGGCTGGTACATGGCCGACCTGATGACGACCGAGGGGCGGCGCATCCTCGGCTACGCGGCCGACGACGCGCACTTCAACGGCCGGCCGGACCACTTCGGCGGCTGGGTCATGGTCCAGGCCGGCGAGCCGACACCGGAGGCCCTGCTGGAGGCGCTCAAGGACGGCCAGTTCTACAGTTCCCAGGGCCCCACGATCGAGCACGTCGGGATCGACGGCGACCAGGTCGTCGTCCGATGCTCCCCGGCATCGTCGATCCACGCCGCCGGTCGCCCGCCCCTGAACCGGTTCGTCCACGCCGAACCCGGCGAGACCGTCACGGAAGCCCGCTTTCCCATCGTGGCGTTCGCCGGCGAGTCCTGCCGGATCACCGTCGTCGACGAGCGCGGGCGACGGGCCTGGACCAACCCGTTCTGGCTGGATGCGTGGGGTCCCGGGATCGGCTAGGACGGTGTCCCATACGGGGCAGTGGGACGATCGGCTCACCGCGTGGCCATGCGTCCCCTCCCACACCGAACCCGGCTGAGACCCGTAGACAGGTCGACCACGGGGCGGGTAGGATCGTCGCTGGCCCGCCCACGGCGGGCCGCCGCCCGGTGGCCGCCGGCGACGTGCCGGATGGCCCCGACGCCCATTCCGGGGCAAAGACCGCTCTATGTGGAGGTGTTACGGATGTCGATCCTGCAACGGCTGGCCGCGATCGCCCTGGCGTTCGTTCTGACGATGGGGAGTGCGTCGGCAGCGTTCGCACAGGATGACGCCACGCCGGATGCCGGCTCGTCCAGTGGCACGCCGGCCGCCGGGGGCAACGCTCCGGTCATCGGCGACGAGGTCACGATCTACGATGAGGAGACGCTCGAGGAGATCGCCACGATCACCGTCGAGAGCGTCACCGACCCGTTCGAGGAGTACTCCGAGTTCTCCGCGCCGGAGTCCGGTACCCGCTTCATCGCGGTCGAGTACACGATCACCAACCTGATCGAGAACGACTCGCTGGACAGCCCGGCCTACAACCTCGCGCTGGGCACCGACCAGGGTCTGCTCGTCTCTCAGGCTTTCCTGTCCCTCGCCGATGACTCGGACGTCGAGGAACTGACGACGGACGAGATCCTCGGCGGAGAGAGCGTCACCGGCACGGTCTTCTACCAGTTGCCGGAGGGCGTCGAGATCGGCGGGCTCTACTACACCGCCTACAGCTACTACACGCTCCTGGCCGACGTCAGCGGCACGGCATCGCCGGCGGTCGGCGATGAGGTCACAGCCTACACGGCCGAGGGCGACGAGTACGCCGCCGTGTCGATCGCCGACTACGTCGATCCGTTCGAGGACTACGGGGAGTACTCGGCGCCGTCCGCGGGCGAGCGGGTCATCGCGGTGACGGTCTCGGCCGAGAACCTGATCACCAACGACGGCATCGACTTCGGTCCGGGCGAATTCTCGATCCTGACCGGCGAGGGGCTGATCTTCGGCAGCGCGTACGGTGTCGAGCCCGCCGAGGACAGCGACCTCGAGGTCCTCGAGGACGGCCGACTCGCCGGCGGGGAATCGGCCGAGGGGACGGTCTTCTTCGTCCTCCCGGAGGAGTCCGTCGTCGAGGGCATCATCTTCCAGCCGGACACCGGCATCGTGGTCAACCTGGGCAACCCGGAGGAGTAACCGGGACCGGGCCGGACAGACCCCGGTCCGGCCGGACAGGCGGCGGAGCGACATGCTCCGCCGCCTGTCGCGTTTTTCGGCGACCAACTGGTACCCCGGGCCGGGCATGGCGGCCGGGCGCAGCGCCCCCGCGGCCCGGGCGAATCAGGGAACCGTGCCCGATTGACGGGCGTCCTTATGCTGGAGATGCCATGATCGACGCTGTCCCCCCGGCTGCGGACCTGGCGATCGACCCATCGTCTGAAACGGATC
>CADCWK010000018.1:0-357 GCA_902806375.1 uncultured Thermomicrobiales bacterium | reverse complement strand
GGGGCCGGACAGACCCCGGTCCGGCCGGAAGGGCGGCGGAGCGACATGCTCCGCCGCCTGTCGCGTTTTTCGGCGATTGGATGGCATGTCCTGCCCGGGGCGGGAATGGCGGCCGGGCGCAGCGGGGAACCGCGCCCGATTGACGGGCGTCCTTATGCTGGAGATGCCATGATCGACGCTGTCCCACCGGCTGCGGACCTGGTGATCGACCCGTCGTCCGAAACGGATCTGGAGGTTGCCCATGTCGCCCGTCATCCGCCTCTTCACGGCCCTGTTCGCGTTGGCCCTGCTCGTCGTCGGGGCCCTGCCGACGGTGGCCCTGGCCGGCGAGGCCACCCCCGCTGGCGGGACTCCCGT
>CADCWK010000017.1 GCA_902806375.1 uncultured Thermomicrobiales bacterium | reverse complement strand
AGACCGCGGCCGCGACGATGCTGACCGGGCGAGTCGTCCCTCCCGACCCCACCAACCGGGCAGGGACGCGGCTACCCACCCGTCTGATGCTGCGGCACCCGGCAGTCCGTAGGCTGGACAACAGCGCCGGACGGAGCCGTTCGGCCGACAACCCGGCCGGCAGCGTCAAGCCCGGCTCCGGTATCGACAAGCAGGAAGGTCCTACCACCATGAGCAGCCCGAACCCCGCCGCGGACAGCGTCTCCGCCTTCTCCGAGGGCCTGGCCGACGCCGTCGCCCACGCCGCCACCAGCATCGTCACCGTCAATGGCCGCCGCCGCCTGTCCGCCAGCGGCATCGTCTGGGACGCGACCACCGTCGTGACCGCCAGCCACGTCGTCGAGCGGGACGACGACCTCACCATCGGCCTGCCGGACGGCACGACCGTCCCGGCGACCCTCGTCGGCCGCGACCACGGCAGCGACCTGGTCGTCCTGTCCGCCGAACTCGGCGGCGTCTCCCCCCTGACCCGCGCCGCCAGTCCGGCTCGCGTCGGCCAGCTCGCCCTCGCCATCGGCCGGGCCGGTTCGGATGGCGTCCGGGCGACCCTGGGCGCGGTCAGTACCGTCGGCGGGTCCTGGCGGACGATCAACGGCAGCAAGGTCTCGGGCTACGTCCGGGCCGAACTGACGATGCTGCCCGGCTTCTCGGGCGGGCCACTCGTCAGCGTCAGCGGTGAGCTGCTCGGCCTGAACACCAGCGCCCTCGGCCGTGACGGCGGCATCACCCTGCCGGTCTCGGCGATCGAGCCGATCGTCGCCGACCTCCGCGAGCACGGTCGCCTGCGCCGCGGCTATCTCGGCATCGCCAGCCAGGGCGTCGACATCCCGGCCGGCATGGTCGAGACCGTCGCGACCGGTCAGGCCCGCGGCCTCCTGATCGTCCACGTCGAGCCGGATGGCCCGGCCGCCCACGCCGGGATGCTGCTCGGAGATGTCCTGCTCGCCGTTGGCGGCCAGCCCGTGACGGACACGGGCAGCCTCCAGGAGCAGCTCGGCCCCGAGACTGTCGGAACGGAGCTCGGAGCGCGCGTCCTGCGCGGTGGTGGGATCATGGACCTGACGCTCACGGTCGGGACCCGCCAGTGAGCGCACTGCTGGCACCGGGGTTGCCTGACAAAGCGGCAGCAGGACGTTCAGGGTCGACCCTGCGCGTCGTCGCCCCGGAGGGCACTCCCGTCGCCATGACCGTGCTTCCCCAGCGCCCCGGAATCGCCGATCCCGACCGCCAGCCGGCGCTGGTCCGGGTGCTCGTCCTGGCCCGCTCCCCGGCGGTCCGGGCCGGGCTCGGCGCGTTGCTGACGACCGACGATGCCATCGCCATGGCCGCCGTCCCCGGCACCTCCAGCGGATGGCTGCGGGGTGGCGACGACGACGCCGACCGGCCGCAGCGGATCGACGCGATCGTCGTCGACCTGCCCGGCTTCGGCCCGACGACCCTCGACGACATCGTCGAGCGATACCCCGACGTCCCGCTGGTCCTGATCGGTGGCGACCCAGCGGCCTCACCGGCGCCGGGCGACGCGCCGATCGGCTATCTCGGCACCGAGGCCGACGGGGCATCGCTCGTGGCGGCGGTCCACGCCGTCGTCGCGGGGCTAACGGTGATCGAACCGGCCCTCGTCGGCCGGCTCGGTGGGCGCGTCCCCGTCAGCCCGCCGGACGGCGGCGGCGAGTCGCTGACGCCGCGCGAGCGGGAGGTCCTGCGGCTCGTCGCCGAGGGGCTCCCGAACAAGACGATCGCCCGCGAACTCGGCATCAGCGAGCACACCGCCAAGTTCCACGTCGGCTCGCTGCTGGCCAAGCTCGACGCGGGCAGCCGGACCGAGGCCGTCACGACGGCGACCCGGCGCGGGTTGCTGACTGTCTGACCCAGAACGGGACGTCAGGCTACCGTTCGCATGGGCACTGGCGCAGGCGATGCAGCGACGATTCCCGTCGCTGCATCGTCGTTCTTGCTCGCCAGGAGCCATACCCAATGGATACCGGGGCCCTCGTCGTCCGCCTCGAAGCCGGACTCGGCCAGGAGCAGGCCGTCGCCGACTTCCTCCGGGGCGGTCTAGAGATCGTCCAGGGCGAGCGCGGCACCACGACCTGGTTCGCCCTGCAACTCGGGCCATCCACCTTCGGCATCTTCGACACCTTCGCCGGTAACCTGGGGCGTCAGGCGCATCTCTCCGGGCAGGTGGCGACGGCGCTGATGGCGCAGGCACCGGACTTTTTCTCCCAGGTCCCGTCGATCGAGCGGGCCGATATCCTCGCCCTCAAGATGCCGTAGCGGTCCGACCGCACGAACGACGAACCGGGGCGACGCTGATGGTTTGCGTCGTCCCGGTTCGTCGTTTTCGACGTCTCCGGCCCTCACCGCCAGACACAGCCGGTGGCAACCGTAGGGGCGATCCCTTGCGGTCGCCTGGTCGCCGCAGCGGCCATCGCCCCAGGGGACGAGGACGCGGTTCGGATTCGAACCTGTCTCCTCGAACCGGGTCTGACCCGGGCCGCCAGGACCGCTACGCGGTATGGCGACTGCCGGCGCGGGCGACCACAAGGGATTGCCCCTACGAGACCGCCCAACGCATCGAAACAGCGAATCCGCGACATCGCTACCCGTTGACCAGTTGCTCGTCGGCGTTGACCGACGCCGGCGGCGACTCCGTCGGGCGGTTGCCCTCGCGGCGTTCCCAGCCCGTCGCGAACAGCGGCAGGAAGTTGCTGACCTCGTAGGGGTGCTTCGCGATCTCGGTCCAGTTCAGGTCGACGCCGAGGCCCGGCCGGTCGGGGACGACGATGGAGCCGTCGATCAGCTCGACGGGGTAGTCGACGATCTCGCGCTCCCAGTCGACGTTGAACTCGTCGAACAGCTCCTGGACGAGCAGGTTGGGCGATGCGGCGCTGATCTGGATGCACGACGCCGTCGAGAGCGGTCCCTGGGCGTTGTGAGGGGCGATCACGGCGTAGTGGGCGTCGGCCATCGCCGCGACCTGGCGCGTCTTCCAGATCCCGCCGAGGTTGCCGGGCTCGGGCTGGATGATGTGGACGGCGTTGTGGGCGAGCAGCTCGGCGAACTGGTGGGTGCTGGTCAGGCTCTCGCCGGTCGCGACCGGGACGGTCAACTTGCGGGCGACCTCGACGACGCTGTCGATCTTCTGGTGGGCGGTCGGTTCCTCGAACCAGGTCGGCTCGAATTCGGCTAGCTGCGCCCCGACCCAGACCGCCTCGGCGACGCTGAAGCGGCAGTGCCCCTCGATCATGATCTGGACGTCCGGCCCGACGGCCTCGCGGACGGCGCGGACGATCTCGATCGACAGGTGGCGCTCGCTCGGCACCATCGTCCGCCAGGCCGCGCCGAACGGGTCGAACTTCAGCGCCCGGTAGCCGCGCCCGACGACCATCGCCGCCCGCTCGGCGAACGACTCCGGCGTCCGTGGACCGGCGTACCAGCCGTTGGCATACGCCAGCAGGCGGTCGTGGCACTGGCCGCCGATCAGGTCGTAGATCGGCCGGCCGGTCGCCTTGCCGATGATGTCCCAGCAGGCGGTCTCGACGGCGGCGACGGCGTTCATGTGGATCTGGCCGCCCTCCGAGTAGACGTCCCGGACCATCCGCTGGTAGATCGTCTCGACCTGGAACGGGTCCATGCCCTCGAAGCGCGGTGTCAGCTCGTGGATGGCCGCCTCGACGGTCTTCGCGAAGGCGTTGAGCGTGCCCTCACCGATCCCGTACAGGCCTGGCTGGTCGGTGTCGAGCCGGACGAACAGCCAGTTCTTCCACGGGTTGCCGACGAGGTAGGTCGTTACTCGGGTGATTCGCATCGGGGCGGCTCCCTGCATCACGGCAAATCGGATAGGCGGGATCATAGCGCGATCCGGCTCCCGTCCGATTGACGGTTCCTGTCCAAGATGCCTGGACTGACCGCGTGGCGTTCTCCCGGTACGGGTCTGTCTCTCGGCTAAACTTCAGGACAGATATGTCCCATGAACGAATCGAGGCTTACGTGGACCAGCAAACGACCGGAGCCGCGTCGTTGCCGTCGATCCTGATGGACCGTCTGGATGAGATCGCGGCCATCTGCCGGGATTTCGGGGTCCAGCGATTGTGGATCTTCGGTTCCGCCGTCCACGGGACGTTCGACCCGGAGACGAGCGACCTGGATTTCATGGTCGACCTGGGCGAGTACGAACCAACGGTAGCGCGACGATACGTGCGTTTCTATGACGCGCTCCGCAATCTCTTCGGTCGCCAGATCGACCTCATTACGACACGCACCAACGCCAAGGGCCACTTCCTCGAGGATGTCATCGCGACGAGAGAGATGATCTATGCGGCGTAGGGGTGCAAGACAACGAGAAGACGCCTTGAACGATGCTCTGGAAGCGCTGACTAACATCCTGGACTGGACGAACGGCAAAGACCTCGATGATTTTCTTTCGGACACCTATATGCGAAGTGCCGTGGAACGTCAGTTCGAAATCGTGGCGGAAGCATTGAGTATTGCCAGCCGGCAAGACGAGACCCTTCGCGTACGCATCCCCGAAATCGGTGAAGTCATCGGAATGCGTAACGTCATCGCTCATGCCTATTTCAAAGTCGACCAGGGCATCGTCTGGTCGGCCGTGCAGTCCTTTCTGCCACCGCTCCGCGAACGCATTCTGCAAGTTCTGGCTGGCGATTCGACAGATCTGCCTGGCAACTGAAGACACCTGGTTTCCGGTCGCACCCAACCTCTACGCTGATCACGGTACCGGAGAACCGATTCCCTCCAACATGCGTTGGGTTCAGGGATGGCCTCACTGATGGCCGGGCCGTTCGCGACGCCGGGCACGACTCGGGGGTCGCTTGACGCCCGGTCACCGCGCTGTCAGCATTCCCTTATCGACTCTGCACCATCGTTCCAAACCGGCACCTGCTTCCCACCCCCTCCCCGCCGATCACCACGGGTCCTGTCGCCGCGTGGCCCGGTCCGTGCCGGGACAGCCCAGCCCGCGCCCGCAGACGGGACCGATCCCACCCCTATCTGGAGAGAACGTCCGCGTGAGTCAGTACCGCCGTCCGGCCTATGCCATGGCTGCCCCCTCCCGTCCGGCCCGCTGGCCGTGGGCGCTGCTGATCCTCGTCCTGCTCGCGATCGGCGCGATCGGCGCCCTGATCATCACGGACGGCAGCCTGACGGGCGGCAACGACGCCCCCGAGACCGTCCCCGGCCCGAATGGCGAGATGATCGTCGTCTCGCAGGCCGACGCTACCGGGACGATCGCGGCGGTTCCGAGCGACCCGGCGGCGACAGGCTCGACCGGTGACGCCGGCGCCCCGGTCACCGACCCGAACGCCAGCGCGGCCACTGAGGGACCGACGGTCCCCGCTCCGACGGCTACCCCGGCTGGGCCGACCAATATCGAACTCGCCGCTGACTGGGCCGCGAAGTGGCAGGCCGGCGACTACCAGGCGATGTACGCCCTGCTGAGCGATACCGCCAGGGAAGCGATCTCCGAAGAGGACTTCGTCGAGCGTTACCGGGGCATCAACGAGCGAGCGACGATCACCGCGGTCGCGGTGACGATGGGGCCGGATCCCGTCGCGCCGGAAGCGGCGCTGGTCCCGTTCACGGCCGCCTTCACGTCGACGCTCCTGGGCGAGTTCGAGCAGGAGAACGGCTTGCCACTCGTCCGGCAGAACGGGCTCTGGTCGGTGGCCTGGACGCCGTCCACCATCTTCGCCGACCTCGACGACGGCTGCGTCACCGTCGATCCCCAGCCGACCGAGCGCGGCATGATCCTCGACCGCAACGGCGAGGTCCTGGCTCACGACGACTCCGTGGTCGACATCGTCGTCGTCCCGGCGGAGATCACCGACGAGGCTGCCCTCAACCGCGATCTCGGTGGGTTGCTGGACATGGACGAGGACGAGGTCGCCGCGGTGTATGCCAACGCCGCCGATCCCACCTGGCCGGCGGTCGTCCGGACGCTGCCGGAGCGCGAGGTGCGGGAATCGATCCTGAACGACCTCGGCCAGATCGACGGCGTCCGGGTCGTACCCCGCCAGAGCCGGCTCTACCCGTTCGGGGCCACGGCGGCCCACATCACCGGTTACGTCACGCCGGTCAACGAGGAGGACATCGCCGCCGACCCGACGCTGGTCGACGGCAACCAGCTGGGCCGGACCGGCCTCGAGGCGGGCGCCAACGACGTGCTGTCCGGCGTCGCCGGCGCGACCCTGGCGATCGTCGACTGCGACTCGCGGGAGCAGCGGTCGACGATCACTGACAGCCCGCCCATCCCGGGCCAGGATCTGATCCTGACGATCGACATCGAGCTCCAGCAGACCGTCGACCGCGTCCTGACCGATGTCCAGGGGAACGACGAGCGGGCCAGCGCCGTGCTGATCGACCCGCGCAACGGGGCCGTCCTGGCGATGGCCTCCCACCCGACCTACGACCCGAACGACTTCGTCCTCGGCTTCAGCGACGAGGAGTGGGAGCGGTTCAACGACGACACGCTGGTCCCGCAGCTGGACCGGGCCGCCGAGGGACTCTACCCGGTCGGCTCCATCTTCAAGGTCATCACGATGGCCGGCGGGATGGCGCACCTCGGCTATGACGAGAACACCTTGCTCGACTGCCCGTCGTCCTATGAGATCAACGGCAACATCTACAACGACTGGGTCGTCGAGTGGGGCGAGCAGCCCCAGGGCCAGCTGACGCTGCACGACGCCATCGTCCAGTCCTGCAACACGGTCTTCTATGACATCGGCGCCCAGCTGGACCAGCGCGACGACATGTTCCTGCCCGACATGGCCCGGGCCTTCGGGCTGGGCCGCCCGACCAACATCCCCTTTCTCCCCGAGGCTGGCGGGACGGTGCCCGACCTGGCCTGGAAGGCCGAGGTGATCGGCGACGGCTGGTCGACCGGTGACGCGATCAACCTCGCGATCGGCCAGGGCTTCCTCGAGGCGACCCCGCTCCAGATGGCCAACGTCTACGCGACGATCGCCAACGGCGGCACGCTGCTGGAGCCCTTCATCGTCGAGTACACCCAGGCGCCCAACGGCCCGGCGACCCGTGTCGGCGAGCGCAAGGAGGTCGGCCAGCTACCGCTCGACGCGGGGCAGATCGGCCAGATCCAGAGCGCCCTGCGGGACCAGACCAGCAACGCGGAGGAGCGCGGCTCGGCCCGCGTCTTCGGGGCCAGCTACCCGTTCGCGATCGCCGGCAAGACGGGGACGTCCGAGACGCAGTCCACCCGCGACAGCCAGCCGCATTCATGGTTCGCCGCCTTCGGCCCGTGGGACGGCTCTGGCTCGGTCCCGACCATTGCCTCGGTCGTGATGATCGAGACCATCGGCGAGGGCGGCAAGTTCGCCGCGCCGGCCACGAAATCGATCTACGACTACTACGTCACGACGGACCTGGCCGATCGGACGGACGGCGACGACTCCCCCCCGCAGGCCCAGGAACCCCGGATGCCGGAGACCGCACCAGCGACCCTGCCTCCTACCTCGCCCCGTCCGAGCGCCAGCTCGCGCCGGGGTCGCCGCGTCGGACGGTGCCGTCCTCGGCGGTAGATCCGCGACCGGAATGGATGGTCGGGGACGAAGCGGCTGGTCCAGAGACTGGACCAGCCGCTTCGACGTCCGGGAGGGACCGGTGCTGACCGTACTCCGCAACCCGGGAGAAGCCTGATCTCACGCCCTGGTGATACCCTCGGAGACACTGGTCTGGACCATCAGCCAGCATGGTCGACTCGTCAGCCGGATGCCCGGCGACCCAGGAGAGGACCCGGCATGTTCCGCGACACGAAGGCATTCAGCGGCTTCTCGGTCGATGACATCCCGGCCGCGAGGACGTTCTACGGCGACACGCTCGGGATCGACGTCACGGAAGCGAACGGCATGCTGACGCTCCATCTCGCCGGCGACCGCGAGACGCTGGTCTACCCCAAACCCGACCATACCCCCGCGACCTACACGATCCTCAACTTCCCGGTCGACGACATCGAGCGGGCCGTCGACGACCTGGTGGCCCGCGGCGTCCGGTTCGAGCGC
This sequence comes from uncultured Thermomicrobiales bacterium, assembly GCA_902806375.1. GTDB lineage: Bacteria > Chloroflexota > Chloroflexia > Thermomicrobiales > UBA6265 > CADCWK01. The sequence continues at coordinate 4,002 of CADCWK010000017.1, read as the reverse complement.
TACGCCGGAGCCGGCCAGGATGAGCGCGGGATCAACCGGGCTGGCGGACCGCCGATCGCCTGGTTCACGGATCCGGCTGGCAACATCCTGTCGGTGATCCAGCCAGACTGAAGGCTCCCGCCGTCACAGCCTGACACTCCAGCGTTCGCGATCCCGACTGGGCACGCAAGCTGCCCGGCTCGTCGACACCGGGCGAGCATGCGTGCTCGCTCTGCGTCCAAGTGGGGTCACATCGTCACGATCCGACGAGTGGGACGCCGGTCCCGGCACGGTCGACGGTGATCAACGAACGTGCCCGTTCCCGATGAACCTGGCAGCCGTCACGCCGGGAAACCTCCATGACCGGCCTGCTCATGGCCATGACTCCATCCTTCCCTCCGCGACACCCGGCCCCTTCGCGGCATCCGACATTCGGCGTCCCGCCCGCTCAGTCGGACGATCACCGGTCCCGTGGAATCAGCAGCCAGCAGCACCTATGATTGTGCGCACAGCTGTTCGACCCCGCACTCCCAGCCGACGATCCCGAAGGAGACTGGCCCGCGATGCCGTCCCCGGTCGCCTTCCTGCCCCCCTCCCCGACTGACGCCACCGAGACGGCTCCGGACGATCGCTACGCCCGGCAGCGCCTGCTGCCCTGGTGGGACCAGGACCGGCTGGCCCGGTCACGCGTCGTCGTGGCCGGGGCGGGAGCCATCGGCAACGAGGTCCTCAAGCTCCTCGCCCTGGTCGGCGTCGGCGAGATCGTCGTGGTCGACTTCGACACCGTCTCCCCGTCCAACCTCAGCCGGACCGTCCTGTTCCGGGCCGGGGACGTCGGCGAGCCCAAGGCCGCCCTCGCCGCCCGACGCACCCAGGAACTCAACCCCGACGTCCATGTGACCGCCATCGACGGCGACATCGGCCGCGACATCGGTCTGGCGACGCTGAGTGGAGCCGACCTGGTCCTCGGCGGGCTCGACAGCGTCAACGCCCGGTGGGCGATCAACCGCCGCTGCCTGCAGGCCGGTGTGCCGTGGATCAATGCGGGGATCACCGCCTCGGACGTCCAGGTCACCCGCCACGTCCCCGGCGACGGCGCCTGCTACGAGTGCACCTTCACGGCCGGGATGGCGCGCCGGTTCAACGAGCGCTACTCCTGCACCGGGCTGGTCCGCCGCACGCCGGACCGGACCGTCCCGACGACGGCCATCGGCGCCTCGGTCGTGGCCGGGCTGATGGTCCACGACGCCCTCCGCTTCCTGCACGATCCGGCGACCGGGCTGCGGGCCGGCCAGCGCCAGACGTTGCTGCTGGACGGCTACCGCCAGTTCCTCGACGATCTGCCCGTCGACCCGGACTGTCCGGCCCACGCCGAGCCCGTTCAGGGGTGGACCACCACCGACCGGGATCCGGCGACATCGACCGGCCGCGAACTGGCCCTGGCGGCTGGGCTGGACGCCGCGGCGTCGATAGAACTGACCTTCGAGCTCGTCCTCGGCTTCGCCTGCCCCGGCTGCGGCACCAGGGAAGATATTGGCCGCCCGACGGCCACCGTCTACGAGGACGAGATCCTCTGCCCGTCCTGCCGCCAGGAGCGCATCGTCGAGCGCGGGACGACGTTCCGGCTGGACGGCCCGCTCGGCGATCGCCCGCTCGCATCGCTCGGCGTCCCGCCCCACGACCTGGTCGCTGTCGGACACGGCGACGTTTCCCGGACTTGGCTGGAGACGGGTGGGCCGTCACCGTGGCGAACCGACCGCCCTGATCGCTCTCTGCACCGTACCGAGACCGCACTGACAGGAGCCCGAGCATGACCGAGACGACCCCGTTGCCCAGCAACGAGATGACCCTGAACATCCGGACCGCCAACCGCGACCGCAAGGCCGAGATCGCCGTCGACCCGACGGTCACGGTCTCGGAGATCCTCGAGGCCGCGATGCAGAACTGGGCACTGCCGGCCGACTATGACTACGTCGTCCGCAGCGATCGCCTCGGCACGCAGCTCCGGCCGTCCGCGACGCTGATCGGGAGCGGTGTCCGCGAGGGCGATATCCTCGAGATCCAGCCCATCGCCGACGCCGGCAGCCCGGGCGACCGGCTCCCCGAGATCCTGCGCTGGCTGGACCCGGTGGAGGACCGCCCGTGGGCGTGATGCTGCGCCGGCGCCAAGCCGACCTCGAGCGGCTACGCGAACTGGCGGCCGCCAACCCCGGCAAGGTCGAGATCGTCGCGACGGAGGGTGAGCCGCCGTCGATGATCCGGTTCCGCTTGAACTGCCAGAGCATCACCGATCTGCCGGCCGCTGGCCCGCCGGTGATCGGTGGGCGCCACCTGCTCCGGGTCCACTTCGGCCAGCGCTACCCGCTGGAACCGCCGCTGGTCTACGTCGAGTCGCCGATCGCCAACCCGCACGTCTTCCCGACGACGCGGCGGATCTGCATCGGCGCGGCCTGGATCCCGTCCGAGACCCTCGACCTGTTCGTCCAGCGGGTCTGGGCGATCCTCGCCTGGGACCCACAGATCATCGATCCGAACAGTCCCGCCAACCTGGCGGCGCTGAGATGGTCCGAGGAGCACCGGGCGCGGCTGCCGATCGAGCCGACCCGGCTGCGGAACGCCGGGGCGGTGGCGGAGCCGACAACCCAGCCGCGCCTGAGCTGGCGGGGCTGATTCTGGGCCCGCTCCCGCCGTCCGATCAGTCGGCATAGCGGCGGTACCGGGTGGAAAGCGGGTCGATGGTCGCCTGGAAGAGCACAACCGAATTCCGTCCGGCGTCGCTCGACCTGGCCGCCTTCGCCCGTGAGCGTGGTCTGACGCTGCCCCCCGGTCATCCAGGCGACGAGGCACCGGCGGTCATCGTCGACCGGTCGGCCTGGGACGCACTCTGGGAGCATGCCCGCTCGGCCGACGTCGAGGTCGGCGGGCTCCTCATCGGCGAGGTCTTCCGGGACACCGCGACGGGCCGGCCGATCGTCGTCGTCCGGGGCGCGGTCCCGGCCCTCGGTGGCGCCTCGTCCGCCGTCAGTTTCACCTTTACCCCTGACGCATGGGACTACCTGACGGCCGAGCGTGACCGGCAGTGGCCGGATCTGATCACCGTCGGCTGGTTCCACACGCACCCGAACCTCGGCGTCTTCTACTCCGGCACCGACCGGGCGACACAGCGCGCCTTCTTCAACCAGCCCTGGAACATCGGGATCGTCGTCGACCCGCTGGCCTGGTCCGACCCGGTCGCCCTGTTCGCCGGGGCCGAGAGCCAGCGCCTCTCAGCCGGCAACATCGTCGTCGCGCCGGAGCCAGTAGCCGTCCCGGTGACGCCCGAACGCCTTGCCAGCCCGGCGACACGCCCGGTCGGGCGGTCCGCCTGGCAGGTCTATGGTCCCCGCGTGGCCGCGGCGGCCGTCGGTGCCGCCGCTGGCCTGGTCGCCGCGGTCGTCGCCGACCGAATGCTGGGGCAGCGACGGGAGCCGTGATGTCGGAGCGCGCCGAGCAGATCTCCTATCTGCAACGCCTGATCGACCGGATGACCGGGCGGTCGGCGACGGTGCGCGACGAACCCGACCTGCCCTTGCCGCCCCCCTACTCCGAACCCTCTCGCCGGGGCGGAGCGGGTGCCCGGCCGCCGGGGCGCCCGGACCCGCCACGACGTCCCCCCGAGCCGGCGCCATCACCTGTCCCGGCCCCGTCGATCGCCTGGGGTGGCAGTGGGGCATCGGTCCTCGATGACCCGCTCCACTTCATCGGCCAGACCGACCCGCTGGAAGGGACGGTCCTGGTCGCCGGGGAGCGGGTGTCCGTCTGCACCCGCTGCGGTGCCGGGTACCACCTCGCGACGATGAGCTTCATCCGTGGCGCCACCGGCGGCGCCTGCGTCAGCTGCGGCACCGCCGGGATGTTCCAGGTCCTCGAGCTGGCGGCCGGCGCCCGGCTCCTGCCGCCCCCGGCCGTCACCCTGCCACCCGCGACCGAGCGCAAGCCCATCCGGCCGCCGGTCACCCCCGGGCCATCCCGGGACGCCGCGGG
>CADCWK010000016.1 GCA_902806375.1 uncultured Thermomicrobiales bacterium | reverse complement strand
GGGACGCCCAGTTTCCTCCCGGTCCGGCCGCCAGCAGGAGCCAGGATGCCGACCCCAGCCAGCGAGCGCCGCGTCCTCGTCATCGGCGCCGACGGCCTCCGGCCCGATCTCTACGATCCCACCCTGATGCCCAACGTCGCCCGGCTGATCGCCTCCGGCGTGCGGTTCAGCGACCACCACGCGGCCTACCCGACTCACACCCGCGTCAACATGAGCACCCTGGCGACAGGGGCGTCACCCGGGCGGCACGGGATCGTCGCCAACACGATGCTCGTCCCGGACGCGACGCCGGACCACATCGTCGACACGTCGAACTACGAGCACCTCGACGCCCTCGCGTCCCGGTCGGCGGGCGGCGCGCTCCTGGCCCGCTCCCTGAGCGACGTGCTGGTCGCGACCGGGAGGCGGGTCGCGGTCGCGGGGACCGGGTCGAGCGGCTCCAACGTCCTCTGGACCCTCGACGACCGGGCCCGGATCGTCAATCCCGGGTCCGCCTTCGGCATCGCCGATCTCTATGACCTCCGCGAGAAGCTCGGCGAGATCCCGGCCCCGGCAGTGCCGCTGACCGAGCGCAACCGCTACGCGACCCGAGCCGTCACCGACCTCTACCTCGACGACCCGCGCAACGCGGTCATCGTCCTCTGGCTAGCTGAGCCGGACGCGAGCCTGCACCGCTTCGGGCTCGGCTCTCCCGAGTCGGTCACCGCGATGGCCAGCGTGGACGAGTGCGTCGGGACGATCCTCGACGCACTCGACCGTCGCCGGCTCCGGGACGGCTTCGACGTCCTCTTCCTCTCGGACCACGGCCACTCGACGGTCCGTAGCCATGCCACGCTCCGGGAATACCTGGCCCAGGCCCACCGTGAGATCGGCGGTTCCCTGCCAGAGTTATCGACGGCCAGCGACTTCATCTACGCGAGGCCGGGCACACCGGAGCCGGACCCGGCGGCACTGGCGCCGCTGGTTGCCTGGCTCTACGCCCAGCCGTGGGTCGACCTCGTCTTCGGCGGGGCCGGCGACGCGGCCGCCCTGCCCGGAACGATCCCGCTGGCCGCCCTCTGGAACGGCGCGACCAACGACCGGCGCCCGCTGCTGGCGGTCACCCCGGCCTGGAACCACGACGTCAACGCGTTCGGCGTCCCCGGCACCGTCGCCTCCCTCACCACCCAGTCCGCTCTGCGCTCCTCCCACGGCTCGGCCTCGCCGTACGACCTGCACGCCATGTTCGTCGCCAGCGGACCATCGTTCCAGGAGGGTGTGGTCTCCGAGGTCCCGACCGGCGCCGTCGACGTGACGCCGACCATCCTCGGCCTCCTCGAGTTGTCTCTCCCGTCCCCGGTCGACGGTCGCGTCCTGGATGAGGCGCTCCGGACCCCTTCCGGGACGACGCCCGCGCCGGTCGAGGAGACCCTCACGGCGACGGGAGCCGGGATGGCCGATCGCCACCTGCTCGTCCACCGGGTCGGGGCGACGACGTATGTCCACGGGTCGATGCAGCCGAGTCCGGCTCGCGAGGGTCACCCCGGCCAACCCTGATGCCCGGGACTCCGTGTGGATCGGCGAATCCTGGTCGACCACTCCTGCGGCGAGTCGCGGCCGACATCGCAGACCGGGAGGTCGCTCGGCCCTGCCCCAGGGTCCCTCGCGTGGATCGGAACGACAGCAGGTGACCGCTGGCACCCGCACTGGCAGGCGGTCGCAGCGGCCGTCAGGGACAGGCTCAATACCAATCCGCACGAATGTAGCGTCGCGTGTCGATTCCCGGCGTCCCCGGACGTCATGATAGTAGGCGCCGGCGAAGGCCCGGCCGCCGGGACGCGACACCAGGTCGCCAGCCTGAGAGGACGGGAGCGAATCACGGCACGTGGATGACACCAGACCGGCGGCGATCCGTTTCGAGCGACTCACCCAATCCGAGAGGAACCAGCACATGGCCAGCTTCATGCTCCTCCTTCGCGGCAACCCGAGCGATTGGACGACGATGGCACCCGAGCAGATGCAGCACGTCATGGGTCGCTACTTCGCCTGGACCGACGAGCTCCGCGCCCAGGGCCGGGAGGTCTCCGCGAACCAGCTCATGCCCCTGACGAGCAAGGTCGTGAGCCAGACCGACGATTACCACGTCGTCGATGGTCCCTACATCGAGACCAAGGAGAGCGTCGGCGGCTACTACATCGTGACCGCCAAGGACATGGACGACGCGCTCGCCGTCGCCCGGGACTGCCCCGCCCTCCTGCACGGCAGCACTGTCGAGGTCACCCAGGTCGCCGAGGGAGCGCCGGCGTGACCTCTGGTCCCCGTTCGGCGGCGTCACCCCGTGCCGACGGCCAGGTCGGCGGCTCCGGGCAGCCCTTGCCCGGAGCCGCGCACGGCATCGTCGAGCACCTGTTCCGGCACGAGTCCGCGCGGCTGGTCTCGCTCCTGGCCCGGTGGCTCGGCGCCCGGCACCTCGACCTCGCCGAGGAGGCCGTGCAGGACGCCCTCGTCCAGGCCATGCGGACCTGGCCCTCCGCCGGCGTGCCCGACAACCCGGCCGGGTGGCTCCACCGGACGGCCCGCAACCGCTGCCTAGATCTCCTCCGGCGGTCCGGCCGGGAGGTCCCGCCGTCCCTGGGCCGGGAGGAGGTCCTCGCCCGGCAACCCGCCGTCGATCGGGGACCAGCGTCAACATCCCTGGAAGACACCGGTTTCGACCCGGACGAGGCCACCGGCGAGGACGGGCTGCGGATGCTGCTCTTCTGCTGCCATCCCGCCCTGAAGCGTCCGGCCCAGGTCTGTCTCGCCCTGAAGCTCTGCGCCGGACTCGGGACCGACGAGATCGCCCGTGCCTTCCAGGTCCCCGTCTCGACGGTGCAGCAACGGCTCGTCCGGGCGAAGCGGACGCTGCGGCAGGAGGAGGCGACGCTCGACCTGCCGCCGGCGGCGGAGCTGGCCGACCGCGTCCAGACGGTCCAGGCGATCCTGTTCGCCATCTACGGTGAGGGATATGTCGCGACGACGGGCGGGCTCACCCGCGACGACCTCATCGGCGAGGCGATCCGCCTGACCAGCCTGCTCGCCGCTCACCCGCTCGGCGACACCCCCGCGACCCACGCCCTGCTGGCGATGATGCTGCTCCAGACCGCCCGGCTGCCCGCCCGGTCTGGCCCTGCCTCACCGCTCCTGACCACCGCGGAACAGAACCCCGCCCACTGGGACCAGCGCCTGATCTCCCGTGGTCTCGTGCACCTCGACCGGGCCGCCAGCGGCGACCACTTGACCGACTACCATCTCCTGGCGGAGATCGCGGCCCACCACGCCCTGCCGGACGCCGACGCGGGGCCCGACTGGCAGCGGATCCTCGGCTGCTACGACCTCCTGCTGGCCCGGCGACCAGGAGCGATCATCAGGCTGAACCGGGCCGTCGCGCTGGCGAACACGGGCCGCTCCGGTGAGGCACGCGCCGAGATCGACCGGCTCCGGCACGAACCGGAGCTGGCTGGCTACCATCTCTTCCACGCGACCGACGCCGAGCTCCACTCGCGGGTCGGCGACGCAGCGGCGGCCGACCGGGCGTGGCAGCGGGCCGAACGCCTAACGAACAACGACGCCGAGCGCGCCTTCATCGCCGGGCGCCGGGCGGCCCTGGCTCAGGGAGCGCCGGCCGCCGGTGCGGGCACGGAGCCGAGCAGCGCCGGGGAGCCCTCGCTGCTCACGTAGAGCGTCTCCCCGTCGGCCGAGAACGTGATCGCCTCGCCCTGCCGCATCAGGGGCAGCGAGATTCGCTCCGGGATGGCCGTCATCGCGTCAGCGACGCTCTGCCCCGGCGCGACCGGCCACCACCAGGCCGCGATGTACGTCCGTAGCACGACCCGGTCGCCCGCCGGGGAGACCGCACCGCCGGTGACCAGCCTGGTCAACCCCACGAGCCCGGGCACCGCCACGTCGGTCTGCCGTTCGAGCACGGTGTCTGTCGTGAGATCGGCACGGTACAGCGCGGCGGTCTCGGTCGTCTTGGTCGCGATCAGCACGGCGCCGTCGATGGGATCCACGAGCAGTGCCTCGGCATCGCGTGGCCCGTCCTCGTAGGTGAGGTCGAAGCGCTCGACGTCACTCGCCGTCAGCGTGACCGGCTCTCCGGGAACGACCCCCGTCAGATCCGGTTCCGGGACGCGAAAGACCGAGATGAACCGGCGGGAGCCCCGGTTGTCGCCGATGTCCCCGATGTAGAGGGCTCCGAATGGCCGCCCGCCAGCGTCCGGACCGAGCGCGAGGTCCTCCCAGTCGACGACGTCGACGCCGGGCAGCGTCAGGGTCGCGACCGCGAGACCATCGTCCGTGAAGGCGAAGAGTTCGGCGTCACGCCCGGAGTCGTTGTGGCTCCAGAGAACGCCCGGGTTCCGGTCGCTGGCCGCGAGGCCGGAGGACTCGTTGAGCCCGGCCTCGTCGATCGGCACGCCGGCCGCCCGGATCAGGAGATGGCCCCCACCACCCAGGAGGATGGCCGCCAGGCAGCAGGCGATCGCGAGGCGGAGTCCGCTCCAGGATCGCCGAGGTGAATCGGTCGCACGCGTCAGCGACCCGGATGGGGGAGCGATCACTGGCTGGCGGAAGCGGGTATCAGCGAGGTGGGTCGTCGGACGATCTCCGTGGCGATGCGCCAGTTCCCCGTCGATCAGAGAGCCTGGGCGTCTGTGACGACGATCCTGAGCCCGCAGCGTTCGGCGGGTCCCGGATAACCGTGTGTGGTTAGAACAACGTCCGCAGGGCCGCCGCCGGATCTCTGCGCAGGCCGAGATAGATCGGCGTGTCGACCGCGGTGTACTTTCGGACCTCCGCCGCGCGGAGCCGCTGGACCATGCGGATCAGGGTCGCGACGTCATCGTCCTCGAGGGCGACGATGAACTCCTGGTCGGCGACCCCGAAGGAATTGACGGTGTTGGTCAGCACCGATGGGTACTCGCGTCCCATCCGGCCATGATCGATCATCAGGTCGCGGCGCTCCTCGTAGGGGAGCAGGTACCAGTCCGGCGTCTTCACGAACGGGTAGACACTCAGGTATTTCGCCGGCGGCTTGCCCTGCAGGAAAGCCGGCCCATGGGTCGGGTCGTACTGCGAGTTGCTCGCCGTCCCGAGGTAGACCCGGCGGACGTCGAGCGCCCGGCCCAGGGGCGTCCGCCGGAGATCGGCGGCGAGATCGTGGAGATGCTCAGGATCCCGCGCGACGACCCAGACGATCAGGTCGACTTCCGGGGAGAGACCGGCCGTCGTGTAGACCCCCCGGACGGTCACATCGGGTGCCGCACCTGTCAGCGTCGTGAGGAACGATTCGCTAGCCCGGTCGGACGATTCGACGGCATCCTCCCAGATCGTCGCATCGGACCGCCGCGAGTAGAGCCAGAAAGCCGTGAACATGGTCTCGGGTGCCGGAGTCGTCATGGCAACCCCCCTTCGTGTCGTTGTGGCGGCATGAATGCATGGGAAATGAGGAGACGAGGCGCGATTCGCAGCGGCGCCTGACGGCGGACGTGGCCGGGCGGTACCGTGGCAAGGGTCAGGGCGAGGAGCGGAACGGTAGACGATCGAGACGCTCCCCAATCATCCTCTCCGAGCAGGATCGACGCCAGAGCGCCTGTGGTGCTTGATCATCACCCGCCCGCTCAACCTGATGGACAACAGCGCGGTGACGACATTGTCCCATTCTGTTGCTGATCGCGACAACACCCACGGTGGCGGCGTAGTCGCGCCATCGCGTCCCACCGACGACCCCGGTCGGTATACTGCCCCCATGGATGACCACCCCTCCCGGACCGCGATCCTCCGGTCGGACCGCTACCTGGACCACGAGACCGGTCCGCACGTCGAGCACGCCGGCCGCCTGCGGGCGATCGAGCACCAGCTGGCGCTGGAGGGTCTGCTGGACCACCGGCCAGATGTGCCGTTCGGAGCCGCGTCCCTGACGGCGGTGACCCGGGTCCACGATCCAGCCTACGTCGACGCACTCGCCGACTTCGCCCGCCGCGGCGGTGGGCGGCTCGATGCGGACACGGTCGTCAGCCCGGACAGTTTCGACGTCGCGATGCTTGGCGCCGGAGCAGCGACGGCCCTCGTCGACGCGGCGCTGGCCGGGACCATCCGGCGGGGCATCTCGCTGAGCCGCCCACCAGGTCACCACGCGACGCCAGCGCGGGGGATGGGCTTCTGCCTGTTGAACAACGTCGCGATCGCCGCGGCCCATGCCCTCGCCCAGGGCGTGCCGCGGGTCATGATCCTCGACTGGGATGTCCACCACGGCAACGGCACCCAGGACGCCTTCCATGAGGAGGATCGCGTGCTGTTCGTCTCCATCCACCAGTGGCCGCTCTACCCGATGTCTGGCCGGTCGACGGAACGCGGTTCTGGCCGGGGTCTGGGGTACACGCTGAATCTTCCCCAGGCGCCCGGCCGAACCGACGCCGACTACGAGCGACTGATCGACGAGACGGTCGTGCCCGCCGCCCTCGCCTTCCGGCCCGACCTCATCCTGCTCTCGGCGGGGTTCGACGCCCACGGCGCTGACCCGCTCGGCGGGATGAACCTGACTGCCGCCGGTTTCGGCCGCCTGTCGGAGCGCGTCGTCGCCCTGGCGGATGAGGTCTGCGACGGCCGCGTGGTGGCGGTCCTCGAGGGTGGCTACGACCCGGCGGCCACCGCGGCCAGCGTGGTCGCGATGGTCCGGGCCCTGGACGCCGCCGGGCCGCCGCCGGCAGCGGCCTGACGGCGACGTCCCGGTAACCACACCACCGCGGGCACCTATGGGACGCCCAGTCCTGTTCCCTCCGCCTCCGATTGCGTATCGTTCCCGGTACAGCCACCCGCCGCCCGCCCCGCTGCCCCTGATTGCCAGCGACACCCAGACCGAGGACCGCCCGATGTCCAGCCGCCCACCCCAGACGCCCAACCCCGGTCTCTACCGTCAGGACGACGAGCGCCGTCGCGACGAGGCCCGCGTCTCGTCCATGCAGAACCAGATCGACGAGCTCCGGCAGGCGATGCGGGAGGTCCTCAGCCGGCAGCTCCGCGGCGAGGACCAGCTCAAGGGCTATGAGGGAGGCGTCGCCCAGAACCGCCTGACGCTGGAGCAGATCCGACAGGAGGCTGCCCAGACCGCCCAGGCTCGCGCCCTCGACGAGAACCGGACCCGCCAGCAGGTCCTCGAACTCGAGACCCGGCTGGAGGACGCCATCCGGCCGATCCGGACCGTGCAGGCTCATGTCAACGAGTTGCTCGAGGAATCGCGCAAGAAGGTCGACGACACCGGCATCCACCAGAAGCGGTACGACGAGCTCGCCGGGGCGATCGAGAGCCTCGCCGCCCAGACCGACCGCACCAACGTCGTCACCTACCAGGTGCGTGACACGCTGGACAGCACCCGGACCGAGATCGACCAGCTCCGCCGGGACATCATCCGGGCCGAGGACGCCTCCAAGATCGTCGACCAGGACGCGCGCCGCCGGATCGCCGAGGTCGCGCAGGTGTCGGAGGGGTTCGTCGGGCGGATCGATGAGCTACGGGCCGACCTGGCCCACGTCTACGACTTGCTCGATGAGACCCGGCGCGGCCTGGTCCACATCGACCCGACCTTCGAGGAACTCCGCGCGGTCAACGTGGTGATCCGGCAGGACCACCAGCGCTTCCAGACGCAGATCGTGGAGCGCCACGATCAGCTCGTCGAGCGGATCGAGGACATCCGGCAGGATGCCGACATCCAGTTCGCCGATGTCCGGTCATCCGTCGAGCAGCGGGCCGAGCGCCTGACCGAGCGGATCGACGCGACCAATGAGCTGATCCGGGAACTCGGCTTCCGGGTCGGGACGCTCAATGGGGAACTCGACGGCCTCCGGCAGGTCGACGCCCAGGTCCGGCGCGACCTCTGGTATCTCCACGAGCAGCGGGTCCGGCTGCGACTCGAGCAGGTCCAGCAGGAACTCGACATCGTGACCCACCAGCGGCGTGACGCCGAGAGCGTTACCGGAGAGCGTGCCCTGACAGCGGGGGACCAGTCCGGCACAGCGCGGCCACGACGCCGGATGCTGCCGAACCCCGGGGTTCGCCCCGAACCGGACGATCGCGCCATCGAGGCCCCCGTGGCCGCCGTCGTTTCGGACGACGACGCGGACTAGACTCGATTGCCGACAATCGCGCTCCGGTGAGATTTATCCGCCACACCTGTTGTCGTGTTGCCCGTCACGCGTGCGAAGGCCCTCGCCGTGTCGTCGCAGCCCACGCATCTGTTGCGTTGACGACAGGTGTGAGTCGCCTCGAAATCCTGATTCCATCGCCATTTCTCTTGACACCTGAACAGCGCTTGCGTACGCTCCGGGAGACCTAACAAGCAGCGGCCGGTGTTCACCCTTGGCTGGGGGGATCCCGGGTCACCCGCGATAGGTGGTCAGGCTGGTCCCACGTACTGCTCCGGAGCGAACCGGAGCAGTGACCGGGACGGACCGATGGGACCGTGGACGGCTATCCGCGGGAACGATGGTCACCACATCCTCACGACGGTCCGGACCTCGGGTCTGGATCGTGGCGGACGGCTCTGGCCGTCTCGATGGGATGTTGGGATCGGCGTCAACGTTGACGGTGGAACGGTCGGACGCCCTCCCGGGGGCGAACCCGAGCGCCCGCAGTCGCCTGAGGGATCCTGTCCGTCTCCCCGGAGACACCTGGCTGGCTGGTCAGCGACAGGGGACCATCAACGGGGGGAATGGCTTGGCCACTCTTTATCGCCGTGGGCAGCGCATGCTTGCCCTGGCACTGGTCTGCGCGCTCAGCGTGACCATGATCGCGCCGGTCCTTGGCGCGAACGCCGCACAGGGCCAGGCCGGTCTCTACATCGGCGCACAGGCAACGGTCGCGAACACCGGCGGAGCCGGCGTCCTCCAGCGATCCACAGCGAGCTACGACGGCGCCGTCGTCTCCCGGCTCGCGGACGGCACCACGGTCACCATCACCGAAGGCCCGGTCTCCGACGCGAGTGGACAGCTCTGGTATGGCGTCGTCGCGGTCTCGGCGGGCTATGTCCCGGCGTTCACCCTGACCTCGGGTTCCACGGCCACTGCCCCTGCGGGCACGCCGGGCGCCGTCACTCCCCCTTCGGAGCCAGTCGTTGCGGCTGAATCCGTCCAGGACACCGCGGCGACCCTGCTGCCGGGCACTGCGATGGTGACCGCCACGAACGGCGACGGGGCTCGCTGCCGCGTCGGAGCGGACTACGCCGCCGCGATGATCGTCGTCGTGCCGGAAGGCACAGTGGTCACGATCGCCGGTCCGGTCGAGTCGCTGGAATGGCAGCCGGTCATCTGCGGTGATCGTCGTTACGGCTACATCAACACCGACTTCATCACCTATGCCCGCGGTGAGGATCCGGACGAGGTCGTCACCTCGCCGGTCGAGCCGACGGTGGTCGCGACGGAGACCGTACCAACGGCGACGGTGGTTCCGACCGAGCCGGTGGCGACGGAGGCGGTTCCGACCGAGGCTCCGGTGACCGAGGCTCCGGTGACTGAAGCTCCAGTGACCGAGGCTCCGGTCGTCGAGACGGTCGAGCCGGAGGTCGAGGCGGCTGAGGTCGAGGCGGCCGAAGTCGGCGTGATGTCGATGGAAACGTCGGTCGGCGCCGCGACCTTCACCACCGGCTTCGTCTCCGGCACCAATGGCGATGGTGTCCGTTGCCGATCCGGCGCCTCCTACAGCGCCAGCACGATCACCGTCCTGGCCGAGGGGAGCCCCGTCACGCTGCGCGGCGCCGCCCAGGGCGAATGGCAGCCGGTCACCTGCGCCGGCATCGCCGGCTTCGCCTTCGCCGGCTTCATCAGTGGGTCGGCGACGGCCCCCTCCGATGGCGGGACCCCGCCGACGTCCGGCGGCACGCCGCCGACCGGCGCGGTCAGCGGCTCGGCCCGGATCACCGGGACGGGTGGCAACGGCCTGAACTGCCGGGCCACTGCCTCATACTCGGGCAGCGTGATCGCCATCCTCGCCGAGGGTGCCCAGGTCAGCCTGCGCGGCGCCGCTCAGGGCGAGTGGCAGCCGGTCACGTGCGCCGGCATGGGTGGGTACGTCAACACGGCGTTCATCACCACTGGCGGCACCACCACGACTCCTCCCCCCGCGTCGGCAGCGCCGAGCGTGGGAAGCCCTGGCGGCGCCGTCACCGGTACCGCGACGATCCGCGGCACGAATGGCTCCGGCCTCATCTGCCGCGCGTCCGCTTCCACGAGTGGCGGCATCCTGATGGTCATGCCGGAGGGCAGCACCGTCTCCCTCACGGGGGCCCGCCAGGGTGACTGGCAGCCGGTGCGTTGCGGCAGCCAGTCCGGCTTCGCGTTCGCCAGCTTCCTGAGCACCGGTGGCATCGCCACCCCGACGCCGTCGACGGCCCCGAGTGCGGTTCCCACGGCCAAGCCGTCGAGCACCGCTGGTAGCGTGAGCCTGGCCGGTGGCAACGCCCGCGTCACTGCCGCGCTCAATCTCCGCTACGACGCGTCCTACAGCGCCGGCGTCGCGGCGGTCGCTCCGGCCGGCACGGTCGTCGTCGTCACGAACGGCCCGACCAATGGCTTCTACCGGGTCGACTGGGACGGACTCGGCGGCTGGATGCACAGCGACTATCTCGTCGCGACCACTGAAGCCGCCACGGACCGCGGTGGGTCCGCTCCGGCTCCGACCGCTCCCAGCAAGCCGACTGTTCCCTCCAACCCGGCGCCGCCGGTCAGTGGGTCGGGGAGTTCCATCGTGAACTACGCGATGCAGTACGTCGGATACCCGTACGTGTGGGGAGCCTCCGGTCCCTCGGGATTCGACTGCTCCGGGTTCACGAAGTGGGTCGTCCAGAACACCCTCGGCAAGAACATCACGCAGGACATGGCGGTCCAGATCTCCATGGGGACGCCGGTCTCCCGAAGTGCGCTGCAACCCGGTGACCTGGTCTTCTTCCAGAACACCTACAAGTTCGGCCTGTCCCACGTCGGGATCTACATCGGCAACGGGCAGTTCGTCCACGCCGAGAACGAGAACACCGGCGTCCGGGTGAGCGATATCAATTCGCAGTACTACAGCAGCCGCTGGTATGGCGCGACCCGCCTCTAGGCGACTGCCACCAGCTACCGGGGGTGGGAAGCCCCCGGTAGCTGGTTCGGGAACGGGATCGGCTGCGTCCCTGGGGAGGGCCGCACCGATCGTGGGGAAGACGACGGAGGGCGACCGGATGATCCGGTCGCCCTCCGTCGTCTTCGGGCTTCCCCGACGAGTCGACCCCTCGCCATCGGGCCATCCCAGGTCCGGTGAGTCCGGGTGATGAGCGAGATCGGGAGAACGATGGGTCGGAAGCGGGCGTCGCTCTGGCAGGACCGGGTCTTCACGCGGATCTGGACCGCCCACAGCATCTCTCAGATCGGCTCGTCGATCACTCAGTTCGCCCTGCCACTGCTGGCGGTCCAGACCCTGGACGCCTCCTCGACCCAGGTCGGGCTCCTGCTGGCGACCGGCACGATCCCCCTCCTGGCGCTCGGTCTGTTCGTCGGCGTCTGGGTGGACCGGCGCCCCCGGCTGCCGCTCATGATCGCCGCGGATCTCGCCCGGATGCTGTTGCTCTCGGTCATCCCATTGGCGTGGTGGCTGGATGCCCTGTCGCTGGGACTCCTCTTCGCCGTCGTCATCCTCGTTGGCCTGTTCTCCGTCCTGTTCGACGTCGCGTCGCAGGCGCTCGTCAACTCGGTGCTGCCCCGGCACCACCTGATCCTCGGCAATGCCCGGCTCCAGACCAGCTACGCCGTCGCCGATATCGCCGGACCCGCCGGTGCCGGACTGCTCCTCCGCGTCGCGGGTATTCCGGTCGCCTTCGTGGTCGACGCTCTCTCGTTTGGACTGTCCGCGCTGGCCCTGATGGGCACCCGGGCCGTCGAGACCCACGCCCTCCCGCCACCGTCGACGCGGACTCCCCTCCCGGCGGCCATCGCCGGTGTCCTGGCCGATGTCCGCGCTGGCCTCCGTTTCGTCTTTCGGACACCGACCCTGCGGACCCTGACCCTCGGCGTCGCCGTCTGGAACCTGTTCACCAGCATGAGCCGGGGCATGTTCGTCCTGTTCCTGCTCGAGACGGTGCGTCTCGATGAGGTGTCGATCG
>CADCWK010000015.1 GCA_902806375.1 uncultured Thermomicrobiales bacterium | reverse complement strand
CTCTCGGGCAATTGCGGAAAATGATTCCTGATTGTCACACTCTGGGACAGTCGGAGTACATAGGAATCAGTTGAGAGGGAGGAATATGAGCGAGGAAGATTTCGTTCCCAATGACGCCGAGCGCTTCCTCCAGGTGTTGTTGGACAACATGTCTGAACCTATCTTCTTCAAGGATGCCGATTCCCATTTTACCCGGGCCAATACTGCCTTTGCCTCTCTAGTTGGACTTGCGGATCCCAGCGCGATAGCAGGAAGGACCGATGCTGACTTCTTTTCGCTCGCGAAAGCTCAGGAGTTTCTTGCCGATGAGCGCCATCTGCTAACCACTGGAGAGGTCCTGATAACTAAGCCGGAAGCCCATCTCGGCGCCGATGGTCAGACGTACTGGCTGATAACCAGCAAGGCTCCAGTTCTTGGTCGGGACGGTCAGATCACCGGCCTGGTTGGGATCGTCCGCGACGTCACTGAACTCCATCGGGTTGAGGAAGATTTGCGTCAGACTGAGGAGCGTCACCACGATCTGCTTGCTGAGGCCAGACGACAGGCCCAGGAATTGGCACTCTTCGATGAGGTGCGCACTGCCCTCGCCCACGAGTTAGAGCTGCATGAACTCTTCCGGACGGTCGTTGACGCGATCGCGCGGGCATTCGGCTATACGCTTGTCAGTCTCTACATGCTAGAGGACGATGTTCTCGTGTTGCAGCACCAGGTGGGGTATCACCAAGTGGCTGAGCGCATTGCGGTAACTGAAGGCGTTTCCGGCCGCGTCATCCGCACCGGGAAGGCGGTTCTCCTCGAGGATGTCCAAACAGAACCGGCCTTTATCGGTGCGATTCCGGGCATCCTCTCCGAGATTTGTGTGCCCCTTCAGGACGTGGGTCGCGTCGTGGGTACCCTGAACGTGGAGAGCCGGGACGGGGTACGCCTGACGAACTCCGATTTGCACCTTATGGTTGCCCTCAGCGAGCATGTCAACGTCGCCATCGGCCGGGCGCGTCTCTACACGGAGGTACGGCAAAGGGAGGCGCGCTTCGGCTCCCTGATCCGGAATGCCCTTGATCTCATTACGATCCTTGACGCCGACGGGACGATCCGCTTTGAGAGTCCCGCAATTCATCGGACCTTAGGATACCAACCGGAAGAACTACTCGGACTCAACGCCTTTGATTTAGTCCACCCTGAAGATCTGTCAGCGACGTATGCAGCGCTCGTGGCGGCGCTCAATGACCCTGCGCTGACGCCGACCGTTGAGTTCCGGTTCCGGCATCGAAATGGGTCATGGCGTTGGCTTGAGGCGAGGGGGACCAATCTCCTCGCCGATCCTGCCGTGGGCGGTCTCGTGATTAACTCCCGCGACGTCACCGAACGTAAGGAAAGCGCGGGCAAGTTGTGGCACCAAGCCCATCATGATGCCCTGACGGGACTGCCGAATCGGGTGCTCTTTCTTGACCGACTCAAGGAGGCGCTGAGCAAGCCCACGCCTTCGTCGGTTGCGGTGCTCTTTCTGGACTTGGATGACTTCAAGGTTTTCAACGACAGCCTCGGCCACGAGTACGGCGATTCGCTTCTCGTCGCAGCGGCGGAACGGCTCAGCTCCACCTTACGAGAACGTGACTTGCTCGCTCGCTTTGGGGGAGATGAGTTTACGATCCTGCTAGAGCAGACGTCCGATGCGAGTGATGCCATCCTGCTGGCGGACCGGCTGCACTCGGTGCTGGCGGCTCCTTTTGCACTAAATGAACACACGCTAACGGTAAGCACCAGCGTTGGCATCGTGCTCGGTTCTCCCGCACTGATGACCACAACAGATTTGCTTCGGGCCGCCGATGTAGCGCTCTACCGGGCCAAAGCCGAGAGAAAGGGCGGGACTGCCGTCTTCGACGCGGCATGCGACTCCTGGGCGTTCGAGCAGCTGAATCGGGAGACGGCACTACGGACTGCTCTGGACCTTGGAGAGCTTCGGCTGCACTATCAGCCCCTAGTGGACTTGGCTACCGACTCCCTAGTCGGAGTGGAGGCTCTCGTGCGCTGGCAACATCCGAGCGCTGGTCTGCTGCTTCCCCACACCTTTATTCGCCTGGCTGAAGAGACGGGCTTGACTATGCAAATCGGAGCGTGGGTGCTTAGGGAGGCGTGCCGCCAGGCGATGGCCTGGCACGAATTGTTTCCGAAAAGTGGAATTGTCGGGATGTCCGTCAACGTCTCGCCGAGTCAGGTCCGCCACCCCGATTTCGTCGATCAGGTGGTGAGGACTCTTCGTGAGACTGGATTCCCGCCGGAGCGCTTGACACTGGAGATCACCGAGCGGGGGTTAATTCAGAACGCAAAGGCTGCCGACCACTCGGTGGCTGCCTTGCAGGCGCTTGGGGTGCAGCTGGCGATTGATGACTTCGGGGTCGAACAAGCGGGGATAAGCTATCTGCGCCGGTGGGCGTTGGATAAGCTCAAGGTTGATCGGACGATGGTGGCCGTGCTCGACCGAGACGAGCGAACCCGGGCAATCGTGGCAGCAGTAGTCGGACTTGCACAAACGCTGGGCATGGCGGTTACAGGAGAGGGTATTGAAACCGCCGAGCAGTTGAAACGGTTACGTGAGATGGGATGCAACTCAGGCCAAGGGTATTTCATCGCTGCGCCGATGCCTGCCAGCGAGCTCGTTGACTACATGGGACGGAAGACGTCCGTCTCGAACGAGCGCTGAGCCCGTCAAGGTAGTCCCTGGGTGCCAGGCAGGGATGTCACCGTGGGTCTGAGCAGTCTCCTCTCAGGGCAGTCCGAGCTTGAACGTGTCGATCTCGGCGACCACCGGCGTCGATATTCCAGGTGCCGCGGATGCCGGTGCTGAAGCGATAGGGCGGCCTGGGCCGCTGGGAGACCGATCGACATGGCGAAGTTCATCCTCCTGCTGCGTGGCGACCCCAGAAACTGGACAGATCTCGCCCCGGATGACCGGGAGCGCATCATGGGACGGTACATGTCCTGGAGCGACGAGCTCCGCGCCGAGGGACGCACCGTCACCGCTGAGGAGCTGGCAGAGCAGACCAGCGTGCTGTTGACGTCTGCCGATCCCAAGGGACTCGTGATCGATGGCCCGTACGTCGAGACGAAGGAGTGCGTCGGTGGCTTCTGGATGATCACCGCCGAGGATCGCGACGACGCCATCCGGACCGCACGGGGCTGTCCGGGCTTCCTCCACGGCGGTACGATCGAGGTGGTCGAGGTCGTCGACCACAGCGGGTAATGCCCAGATCGCCGCTGGCCGCTGCGTGCTGCCGATCGAGATGATCGACTCCCTGTTCCGGCTGGATTGACCGCTCGGGGGCTCCAGGATCGCTGCACCACGCGATGCCCCCCTGATGACCGCTCTAGGTATCGACGACTCAGGTCCTGTCATCGAAGTGCGCTCGCACATGCTGTCCTGCAGGCTCCCGTCCGGCGGGAGATCCGCTATCGTGACGCTTGGCCCCGCGGTCCGTGGGCGAGGCATTCCGAGAGGGGAACCGCTGCGTGGCGACGATCGCGATCTTCAATGCCCTGCCGCAGTCGGTCCGGGACGCGCTCGAGTCGGCTGGCCATACGCTGGTCTCCCGCGACCAGTACGGCACCCGTGAGGCCGTCGTGCGTCACGGTCGGGCCGCACGCGTCGTCATCACCAACGGTGAGGGTGGGCTCAGCGCCGACGAGATCGCCGGGCTCCCGGACGTCGAACTGGTCTGCGCGATCGGCGTCGGCTACGAGGCTGTGGATCTCGCGGCGCTGGCCAGCCGGGGAATCACGCTCACCAATGGTCGCGGCACGAACGACACCGCCGTCGCCGACCACACCTTCGGCCTGATGCTGGCGGTCGCCGGGGGCATCGTCCTGGCCGACCGGATGGTCCGGGCTGGCGACTGGGGAGCGTTCGCCAGTAACAGCGCCGACTACCCGTTCACCGCCCGCCGGCGTGGTCTCTTCGGCAAGCGCCTCGGCATCATCGGGCTCGGCCGGATCGGCACGAAGATCGCCGACCGCGGGCATCTCGGCTTCGAGATGGAGGTTGCCTACCACGGCCGGCAGCCGAAGGCGGAGAGCCCGTACACCTTCATGCCGTCACTGGTCGAGATGGCAGGATGGACCGATTTCCTCGTCGTCGCCGCGCCTGGCGGTCCGGGGACGCGCCACCTGGTCGACGACCGCGTCCTCTCCGCCCTGGGTCCCGACGGGTTTCTGATCAACATCGGCCGGGGTAGCGTCGTCGACACCGACGCACTGGTCGCTGCCCTGCGGGAAGAACGGATCGCCGGGGCCGGGCTGGACGTGGTGGACGGGGAGCCGGACATCCCACCGGCGCTCCTCGACCTCGAGAACGTCGTCCTCACCCCGCACATGGCGGGACGTGGACCGGAGCCGGTCGCGGTGATGACCCGCCTGCTCGTCGCCAACATCGCGGCCTTTGTCGATGGCCAGCCGCTCCTGACCCCGATCGATCTCAGCCAGACGGTGGACCCAGAGAACTAGGCTGTCCGGTCGCTGCTCACGATCCGTGTTCAAGGGTCGGATGACTCCTGGCGGGAATCGCTGCCCGTTGCCGGCGGTGGAAGTGCGTGCTGATGCGGCACCGGCTACCACTTTGATCATGTGATCTGTACGATGCCGTCAGCGGCGAGCGGGACCGACGGGGGCTCCGCTACGGGTCGGACGGATGAACCGTCGGCCGGACACATGGACGGGACAGGGGAGCAGCATGGCGGAGCGCATTACGGCCCGAGGGGTCATCTCCCGGGTACCCGGAGAGCCGGGGGTCGTCGAGGAGTTTCGCATCGACCCTCCGGGGCCGAACGAGGTCCTGGTCCGGATCCTGGCCAGTGGCGTCTGTCATACCGACCTCTCGGCGAGGAACGGCGTCTTCGGGATCGAGCCTTTCCCGTGGCTGCTCGGGCATGAGGGCAGCGGCATCGTCGAGCGTCTCGGCGAGGGGGTCACCAATGTCAAGCAGGGCGACTACGTCATCCTGGCCTGGCGGGCTCCCTGCGGCGAGTGCCGGTTCTGCCTGGCCGGCGATCCCGCGTTCTGCGCGAACTCGCTCAACGCGGAACCCCGCATGACGACGATGGACGGGATCCAGCTCACGCCGGTGCTGGGGATCGGGACATTCTGCACGCACACCGTCGTCCATTCGCACCAGTGCATCCCGGTCAGTGACGCCCTCCCGCCGGCGCAGATGAGCCTGATCGGCTGCGGTGTCATGACCGGCATCGGGGCCGCTCTCTACGCGGGCGGCGTACGGCCCGGCGAGTCCGTCGCGGTCATCGGCTGCGGCGGCGTCGGCGACTCGGCCATCATGGGCGCGAAAATCGCCGGGGCGACCACGATCATCGCCGTCGACCTTGACCCGCGGAAGCTGGAATGGGCGCGGGAGTTCGGCGCCACGCACACCGTCAACCCCAACGATGGCGACGCGGTGGAGGCGATCAAGGCCATCACCGGCGGCTTCGGCGTCAACGTCGCGATCGAGGCGGTCGGTTCACCGAGGACGATCGAGACGGCCCTGTGGTCGCGCGACCTCGCCGGCCGCTGCGTGATCGTCGGCGTGGCCGGCAAGGAGGCCAGACTGGACCTCCCCGTCGCCCAGTTCTTCGACCGGGGTGGCAAGCTGAGCGTCTCGTGGTACGGCGACTGCCTGCCGACACGGGACTTCCCGATCCTCGCGAACTGGTACGCCCAGGGCACGCTCGACCTCGACCGGATGGTCACGCGGACGATCACCCTCGACGAGACCGACGAGGCGTTCCACGCGATGGAGCGCGGCGAGACCCTCCGCAGCGTCATCGTGATGGCATAGCGAGCGGGTCGTCGATCACGGACCGGGCGAACGCCAGCGCGGTGGTCAGGGAAGGGGGCATCGTGGGACTCAGGATCAGGACGTTCACGGGCGGGCCGCTGGCGACCCACGCGTTCCTCGTCAGCGACGACGACGGGCGGTCCATCGTGGTCGATGTGCCGCCGGGGACCGCCGGAGAGATCGCCTCCGCGCTGCGGATGTACGGTCTGACGCTCGACCGGATCGTCATCACCCACCCGCACTGGGACCACTTCGCCGACGCCGGTGCCCTGCGGGATGCGACCGGGGTGCCAATCGCGGCGCACCCGGACGCGACGCCACGCCTCCAGAACGCCCGGACATCGCTGTTCCCGGTCGACGGGGTCGACTTCAGCCCGGCCAGCCTCGTGCCGGACCAGTCGATCGACGAGGGTGACCAGGTCCAGGTCGGACAGACCCGGCTGCGTGTGCTCTTCACGCCCGGTCACGAGCCGTCGCACATCGCGCTGTACCAGCCGGACGAGGGGATCCTGATCAGCGGCGACGTCATCTTTCCCGGTGGGCATGGCACGCTCGACGTGCCCGGCGCCGATCCCGCCGCGATGGATCGCTCGCTGCGCAAGCTGGCGGCGCTGCCGGATGCCGTGATCGTCTACAACGGCCACGGTGACCCGACGACGCTGAGCGCGGAGCGGGACTGGTTGCCAGCCATCTGACAGCGGCTGACGACGCAACCCGCCAAGGACCCGGACCGTGACGCCGAGAGACGTCGCGGTCCGGGTCCTCCTTGTCGTCGCGTGGCCGGAGGCGATCACCCCTTCATGGAACCCGCCAGCATCCCGCGGATGAAGAAGCGCCCGAGCAGGATGTAGATCAGCGCAGTCGGCAGGGCGGCGAGGACGGAGCCGGCCATGACCGCGCTCCAGTCGACGGAGAACGACCCGGACAGGTTGTTCAGCGCGACGGTGATCGGCTGCTCGGCGGGGTTGGTGATGATCGTCAGCCCGAACAGGAACTCGTTCCAGATGTTGGTGAACTGGAAGATGCCGACGACGACAAAGGCCGGGACCGACAACGGGAGCATGATCCGGAAGAAGATCCCGAGGAGACCGGCGCCGTCGACGCGGGCGGCCTCGATCAGTTCGCCGGGGATCGCCGTGAAGAAGTTTCGGAAGATCAGCGTGGTGATCGGCAGACCATAGACGACGTGGACGATGACCAGACCGGCGACGGAGTTGTAGAGCCCCACCTCCTGCAGGAAGCGGATGAGCGGGATCAGGATCGCCTGGTAGGGGATGAACATGCCGAAGAGCATGACCGTGAACAGGACGTCCGAGCCGCGGAACTTCCACTTGCTCAGGATGTAGCCGTTGAGAGCACCGAACAGGGCCGACAGGATCGTCGCCGGGACCACGAGCCGGAGGCTCTGGGCGAGGTTGGGGCTGAGGCTGTCCCACGCCTGCTGGTAGGAGCCCCACGAGATCGAGGTTGGCAACTCCCACATCGTGGCCGTGCTGACGTCCGCGATCTGCTTGACGCTCGTGATGACCACGACGTAGATCGGGAGCAGATAGAACAGCGCCATCCCGGTCAGGAAGACGGTCTTCAGGATGTTCCTCGGTCCTCCCCTGCGCCGGCCGGACTGCTCCATGACGGTGCCACGGATCGGGTCTGCGATGGTCGCCATGGCTAGAGGTCCCTCATCGAGCGGATCAGATACGGCACGATGATCAGCGCGACGAGCATCAGCATGACGATCGCGGCCGCGGCGCCGAGGTCGTAGCGGTTGGCCCGGAACGTCTGCTCGATGATGAAGATGCCGGGGACATCGGTCGCGAAGCCGGGCCCCGAGCCGGACATGGCGAAGATGAGGTCGAAGATCTTCAGCGAGACGTGCCCGAGGATGATCATGGTGCTGATGGTGACGGGCTTGAGCAGCGGGATGATGATCTGCCGGTAGATCTGCCAGCCACTGGCACCGTCGAGCTGGGCCGCCTCGCGGATGTCCCCAGAGATGGTGCTGAGCCCGGCCAGGTACATCGCCATCGCGAAGCCCGAGAGCTGCCAGGCGGCGGCGATGACGACCGGCAACATCGCCAGTGGCACACCGAGCTGGGTGAAGAGCCCGTCCAGACCGGGTATCACCGTCCTGAGGTCCCCGGCGACCTCGGGGTTGGTCAGCCACCTCGGCTGGAACGGGCCGAGCCCGATCTGCGCGAGGAGCCAGTTGATGCCCAGGGTGTCGAACAGGATGTTGATGCCCGTCTCCGGGTTGAAGATCCACCGCCAGGCGACCCCGGTCACGATGAACGACAGGGCATAGGGGAACAGGAAGATATTCCGGAACAGGACGCTGCCCGGGAACTTCTGGTCGAGCAGCAGGGCGAAGAGCAACCCCGCGCCGACCGCGACGACCAGGAACAGGACGGTGAAGATGATGGTATTGCGCAGGTCGGTCTGGAACCGGGGCGTATTGAAGAGGCGGTCGTAGACGCTGAACAGCGGGTCGGCCAGGCTCCAGTCGGGCGAGGCCGACCGCCAGTTGGACAGGGAGATCCAGACGGTCGTGCCGATGAAGCCGTAGACGAAGATCAGCAAGGCGATGACGCTCGGCGCGAGCAGGACCGGCGCGATCAGCCGGTCACCGAACCGCGATCCCTTCGGCGTCTGGAGTGGTTCCGTGGTCTGTGCGGCCATGGCAGGTCTTCCCCGGCGTGGGTCGGTCGACGACTGGTGACGCGCGAAAGGGTAGGGACCGGAACGATCGGTCGGGGACGTAGCGAGCGGGAGAGGCACCCTGGCCTCTCCCGCTCGTCAGGACACCTGCATCTGCTCGGAGGTCGGAGGGGCCCCTTCGCCGCCGCTGGCCCGCGCCCTAGGAGGCCGCGTCGTCCTCGGCGGCCTGCTGGATCGTGACCCGGTAGGTCTCGACGTCCGGCGAGACCAGGAACTGCACGGTGGCGTCCGAGATCGCCTGCTGGACCTGCGGCGTGACCGCGGTGCCATGGGCGATCGACGGCACGGAGACCGCCGTACCGAAGTCGGCGGCTGACCACTGCAGGTACTCGTTGAAGCCGCTGGCGTCGACGTCGGTCCGGGCGGGGATGCAGCCCTTGAATGGCGCGAACGCCGTCTGGGCGGCGACGGAGCCGGCCGTGCGGAGCCAGTTGGCCGCGTTCACCGGGTTGGGCGCGCCCACTGGCAGGGTGAACCCGTCGATGACCGCTACGAAGGTACCGGCCGAACCCGGGTGGGTGACCCAGCCGACGTTGGCCTCCGTGCCCTTGCTGACGAAGTCGCCATAGGCCCAGTCGCCCATGGACGTGAAGCCGGCGGTACCCTGGCCGACGAGGTCGGCGGCGCCGTCCCAGGTCAGTGCGGCCTGGTCCGGGTTCAGATAGCCGAGCATCCGGGCGAACGCCTCGATCGCGGCGGTGACGCCATCGCTGGACCACATCGACGGGTCGTTCCAGAGGGCGTTGTAGGCATCGGCACCGAGGGTCCCGAGGAGGGTGTTCTCGAAGAGCTGGACCGACGCGAAGGTGTCGCGGCCGCCGAGAGCGATGGCCGGGATGCCGGCCGCCTGCAGGACATCGGCGGCGGCGAAGAACTCATCGATCGACATCGTCTCGCCGACGGTGATGCCGTTGCTCTCCATCAGTGCCCGGTTGTAGAAGAGGACGTTGCCCCGGTGGTTGCCGACCGGCACGACGTAGGGCACGCCACCGACCGAGAGCTGGTCGAGCACGCCCTGGGGGAAGGCCTCGTTCCAGCCCTGCTCGGCGAACAGGTCGGTCAGGGGCTGGCAATAGCCCGGGTCGACGTAGCGGCTCTGGAGCTCGCGGCCGAGGTGCGACTGCCAGGAGTCCGGCGCCTGCCCACCGGTGAGGCGGGTCTGGAGCGCGGCCTGGGCGTTGCTGCCCGCGCCACCGGCGACGGCGGCGTTGACGATGCTGACCGAGGGTGAGCCGGCCGAGAAGGCGGCGAAGATCTGCTCCAGGCCAGCGGCCTCACCACCGGAAGTCCACCAGGAGAAGACCTCGAGGGACGCCTCCGGTGTGCCGACTACGAGCGGAGCGGCCGGGGTCCCGACCGGCGTCCCCATGGGTGTCCCCACGGGTGTCGCCTCAGGGGTCGACTGGGCGGCGGCCTGAGAGGCCCGGAGGCCAACCGGAAGGGCTGCGAGCGCTGCGGCCCCCTTCAACAGTGTTCGGCGATTCGTTGCCATCTGGAACTCCTTCGTGCGCTGCGATGCGACGGTGTGCGCCTCGATGTCCTTCCGGGCGCCAGGTTTTCCGGTCATCCCGGACCACCCACGGCCAGAGCGTTCTGCCAGCTGGATTGGATGGGACATCGATGCCCAGTATATCGGTGGTTGTCTCGCGTGCAATCCGTTTGACGCCCAGCTCCGGGAGCGGTCGTCGCCCGGCCGGCC
Organism: uncultured Thermomicrobiales bacterium; assembly: GCA_902806375.1. Taxonomy (GTDB): domain Bacteria; phylum Chloroflexota; class Chloroflexia; order Thermomicrobiales; family UBA6265; genus CADCWK01. Next base: position 1,975 of record CADCWK010000015.1, on the reverse strand, counting down.
GGGTGATCATGTCCCCTCCATGGAGAGGCCGTGGCCGGGGACTGGGTGAGTTGTCATGGCCCCGGAGAGCTCCAGGAACAGCGGGAGGTCGTCGGCTCCTTCGCCCCTCGTGATGCGATCAGGGGAGCACGAATGTGTGACCGGACGGCGGGGACTCTCGCGTCTGTCCATCGCGTCCAGGAGGTCCGGCGCATGGCCTTCCCTCGGCGGTTGAGCGACGCGGTCGCCTAACATGCCTTGGTGACTCTCGCGTCCGTCTTGTAAGGCGAATGATCCGATGTGCTCCCGTCGTCGTATAAGATGGTGTGGGGCGCGCTGCCTCGCCTTTGCGTCCGAATTCTCCTGCCTGAAACGGCTAGGATGGTTTTCGGAGGCACGATTGCTGCTATGAAGCATATGCACCCCGCAAGCCGAGCCGGAGCCGTTCGCTCGCCGGTCTGGCGGTCGGAACGCGTAGGGTCAGCAGTGGCGAGGGATCCGGACCCTCCCGCGCTACCTATTGGTTCTGATTTGGGGGTATAAGTCTGCGACTACGCAGCGTCCGTTCGGATGTCAACACAGGGAGTTACCATGACCAGCGATCTCTCCAACAAGTTCCTCGCCGCTGTCGAGCTCGAGAAGACCCGCCTGTCGTCACGTCGCTCGCTGCTTGGCAAGTCCGCCTTCATCGGCGGTGGCGCTGCCCTCGCCCTGGCCGCTGTCCCGGCGTTCCGCGTTTCCGCGCAGGACGAGGAGCTGGAGGCCGACCCGTACTTCGAGGATGATGGCGTCAACATCCTCAACTACGCCCTGACTCTCGAGCACCTCGAAGCCACGTTCTACCGTGAGGGTCTTGCTACCTTCGCTCCGACCGACTTCGACGAGACCGGGTCCGTGTACGCTCTCCTCGAGCAGATCGGTGAGCACGAGAACGCTCACGTCGAGGCCCTGACCGCGACGATCGAGGAGCTCGGTGGCACGGCCGTCGAAGAGGGCACGTACGACTTCGGTTACACCGATGTCGATACATTCCTCGTGACCGCCGCCGCTCTCGAGAACACCGGTGTGGCTGCTTATGCCGGCGCCGCCCCCTCGGTCGCTGTCCTGGCCCCGAGCCTCGTTGAGTTCGCCCTCGGCGTTCACAGCGTTGAAGCCCGCCATGCCAGCTTCATCGGCGCCCTGATCAACGATGAGAACGTCCAGCCGTTCCCGAACGCCGTCGACTCCCCGCTGACCCCGGAAGAGGTTCTCGAGATCGCTGGCCCGTTCATCGTCTCCGACGACGCCGTGGCCACCCCGGAGGCCTAGTCTTCACTGGACGGTGACCGTTCGCGGGAGCTATGACCACTGAAGATCACGAGCCCGTCCAGCAATGGACGGGCTCGTGGTGTTTTCGGTCGGCCGGCTCAGTGGACGGTCTGCACCGGTTGACAGACCGGACAGAACGAACTCGACCGCCCCGCGAGGCGGAGCGACTGGAGCGGTGCCCCGCAGACCGGACATGGCAGGTTCTGGCGCCCCCGACCATAGACGCGCAGGTTGTCGCCATTGTCGCCCTGCCGCCCATACCCATCGAGAAACGACGAGAAGGTCGTCCCACGCCGGACCAGGGATTCCTCCAGGACAGTCACGATCGCGCTGTGGAGACGGGCAATCCCTTCGTCCACGAGCGAGCCGGCGGGCTGGAGGGGATGGATTCCGGCCCGGAACAGCGCCTCGTCGACGTAGATGTTGCCGAGCCCCGCGACGCGACGTTGATCCAGCAGGACGTTCTTGATCGGCGCTCTCCGCCCGGCGAGGGTAGCGGCGAGCGACGCCGGGGTGAAGGTCGCCTCGAGTGGCTCCGGTCCCATGTCCTGGAACAACCCCTCCCGCGCGCGCTCGTCGACGTGCAGCACCCGACCGAACTTTCGCTGGTCCGCGTAGCGAAGCTCGATCGGGTCCGCGTCCGTCGGCGGCGTGCCGGACCGCCCCGGCTTGGTCAGACAGGGTCGGA
>CADCWK010000014.1 GCA_902806375.1 uncultured Thermomicrobiales bacterium | reverse complement strand
GGGGGAGCAGCGGGAGCAGTGGAGGTAGCGGACGCGGCGACCGGATCGGCTGGTACCGGCGCCGGCTCAGTCCCGACCCGGTATCCCGCCTTCTCGACGGCCTGGCGGAGGGCGTCCGGCCCGACGATGGCAGGCTGGAACGACACGGTCGCCCGCTCGGTCGCCAGGTTGACGCTGGCTCGCTCGACGCCGTCGACCTTCGCCAGCGACCGCTCGACCCGGCGCACGCAGGACGCGCAGGTCATCCCCTCGATGGGCAGTGACAGTTCCTGGGCACCATTGGTGGCGACCTCTGGCGGCGCGGTGGCGACAGCGACCGGCGGCGCGATCACGGGAGCCAGCGCCGTCGGCTGGACTACCCGACCGACCTTGTAGCCGGCCTTCTCGACCGCCGCGGTCAGGTCGGCACTCGCCACCACCGCCGGGTCGTAGCTCACGCTGGCCCGCTCGGTCGCCAGGTTGACGGACGCCTCCGTCACGCCCGGCACCTTCGACAACGACCGCTCGACCCGGCGGACGCACGAGGCGCACGTCATGCCCTCGACGTCGAGTTGCGCCTCGGCCAGCGCAGTTGCGTCAGTGGCGATGCGTCGGTCAACAGGCGGTGCGGCCATCGCAGGCATTCTCCGTTACGTAGCGATACCCGATGGGGGTATAGTGACTGAATGATAGGCCCAGGGGGTATGTCCGTCAAGCGACCCGGTCACGGGTGACCGGTCGGGATGGAACGCTAACGCGAGGGGTCGAGCGAAGTCTTCGATGACGGGGCACCCGGCCGAGGATCACGCGGCGGCCACGCTCCCGGGGTCCCGCGAAGTGCAGCCTGACCGCCCGACCGGGAGGGAGGTCATGAGAACCGTTCGTGATAAGATACACAAACGGTTTTCGTGATCCGGCGGGCCTCCGGCGGCCCACCGGCGGCAGGTCGGCCACCTGCCCGACAGAGAGGCCCGACTCCGCGTGAACACCCAGCTCTACGGTTCGGATTGGGTCGTCATCGGCATCCTGATCCTGGCAGCCGCGGCCCTCGGCTACGCGCTGCTGACCCTCAACCAGATCATCGCGCCGAGCAAGCCCTCCGCCGCCAAGGCCGCCCCCTACGAGAGCGGTGTCCCGGAGGTCGTCGCCACGAAGCCGCGCTTCACCCCACGCTTCTACGTCGTCGCGATGCTGTTCGTCGTCTTCGACATCGAGGCGATCTTCATCTTCCCGTGGGCCGTCGTCTTCGACGGTCTCGGCCTCTACGGCTTCCTGGCGATGCTCGCCTTCATGTTCCTCCTCTTCGACGGTTTCATCTACGCCTGGAAGAAAGGCGCGCTCGAATGGGCATGATCGACGACCGGTTCAACAAGAACGTCTTCATCACGTCGCTGGACTTCCTCTTCAACTGGGGCCGGCGCAGTTCGCTCTGGTGGCTCCAGTTCGGCCTCGCCTGCTGCGCGATCGAGATGATCGCCGCCTCCATGTCCCGCTGGGACCTCGCCGAGCGCTTCGGCATGCTGTACCGGGCCTCGCCCCGGCAGGCTGACCTCATGATCGTCGCCGGGACGGTGACCAAGAAGATGGCGCCGGTCGTGCGGACACTCTACGACCAGATGCCCGAGCCCAAGTGGGTGATCTCGATGGGCTCCTGCGCCAACGTCGGCGGCCCGTACGACACGTACGCCGTCGTCCAGGGCGTCGACCAGCTCGTCCCGGTCGACATCTATGTCCCCGGATGCCCACCGACGCCGGAGTCGCTCTACTACGGCATCCTCGAACTCCAGAACAAGGTCATCAAGTACGAGACGATGGCGAAGCGGCAGGGCCCCGACGCCGCGGAGCGCGCGCGCCAGGCCGACCGGGCCGACGCCATGGCCGCCCAGCGCGGCTAGCCGTCCCGAACCAGCGTCCCCGGAGACTGCCCCCATGTCCGACAACGATACCGACCGCAACCGGCAGCCCAACGCGTCGACGGACGGCAACCAGCCGGACACGCCGCAGCCCAACCGGAAGTACATCGACGACGAGACACCGTCCCCGGCGATCGCCGACCCGGCGGAGACCATCGCGGCGGTCACCGAGCCGACCGCGGCGCCGGCCGAGCACCTCTCGACTTCGACGGAATCCGCGGGGGAGATCGTCGACCCGGATAGTGGCCGGACGCACCCGGAGGGCGGTGATGAGTCCTCGGCCCTGACCAGTGCCGCCGACCCGTCCGGCGCGCGGGCTGACTGGTACGACGACGACGTGGAGCGCCACCCGGCCCTCCGAGTCCTGCGTGACCTGATGCCGGACGCGGTCATCGCCGCCGTCCGCTTCCGGAACGAGACGACGCTCCACGTCGAGCCGCAGGCGCTGCGCGAGGTCTGCATCCTGCTCCAGCGGGACCCGCGGACTTCGCTGACCTTTCTCAGTGACCTCACCGCCGTCGACATGCTCCGCCTCCGGGAGGCGCCGCGCTTCGACGTCGTCGTCCAGCTCTATTCCCTCCGCTACCGGACCCGCGTCCGCCTGAAGGCCGGGATCGAGGACGGCGAGTCCGTCCCGTCGCTGGTCCCGATCTGGAACGGGGCGAACTGGCTGGAGCGCGAGGTCTACGACATGTTCGGCCTCCAGTTCGAGGGCCACCCGAACCTCAAGCGCATCCTGCTCGCCGATGACTGGTCCGAGGGGCACCCGCTCCGCAAGGACTACCCGCTCCGCGGCTGGAGCGAGTACCCGGTCTACAACACCGAACGCACCGTAGCCCGCGTCCGGACCCGCTGGACGGGCCGGGCCGGCACCGCCTGACGCGCCGCCCTCCTCCGTCCCCTCCCCTGACCCGCGCGGCGCGCGGCACCGAGGCAGCACCATGACCACCACCCGCGACCCGGCCCTCGTGGCCGCCGACACCGGCAGGGACCTCGACCAGGGCGCCTTCGCCGAGACGGCTTACGACTTCACCGAAGACCCGACCACGACCGGGACCCTGGAGATCGCGGATGAGCGCGACCTCGGCAGCGGTTCCCGGGAGATGACCCTCAACATGGGGCCGCAGCACCCGTCGACCCATGGCGTGCTCCGGATCGTGCTCAAGCTGGATGGCGAGGTCATCACCGATTGCGACCCGGTCATCGGCTACCTCCACCGCGGCACCGAGAAGCTGGGCGAGAACCACCGCTACGTCCAGATGGTCCCCTGGACCGACCGGACCGACTACGTCTCCGCCCCGCAGAACAACCTCGGCTGCGTCCTCGCCTTCGAGAAGCTCTGCGGCGTCGAGGCACCGGAGCGGGCCCAGTACTGGCGCGTGATCATGGCCGAACTCAGCCGGATCGCCTCGCACCTCGTCTGGCTCGGGACGCACGCCCTGGACATCGGCGCGCTCTCGATGTCGCTCTACTGCTTCCGCGAGCGCGAGATCATCCTCGACATCTTCGAGGCGTTCTGCGGCGCCCGCCTGACGACCAACATGATGGAGATGGGCGGCTTCAGCCGGCCGATCCCGAACGGGCTGATCGAGCAGATCCGCGACTTCCTCAAGATCTTCCCGGACCGGCAGATGGAGTACCAGGATCTGCTCCAGGCCAACCCGATCTGGATGGCCCGCACCAAGGGCAACGGCATCATCACCCCTCAGGCCGCGGTCTCCTACTCGCTGACCGGCGCCTGCCTGCGCGCATCGGGAATCAACTACGACATCCGCAAGGCCGAGCCGTACCTCGTCTACGACCAGCTCGACTTCGAGGTCCCGCTCGGCCAGTCCGGCGACACCTACGACCGCTACCTCGTCCGGATGGAGGAGATGCGCCAGGCGATCCGGCTGATCACCCAGTGCGTCGACCGGATCGACGGCGACGACCGCCCGTTGATGGCCTATGAGTCCGCCTACGTCATCCCGCCCCACAAGGGCACGATGACGACGGCCGAGGACATGCAGCGCCACTTCATCTGGGTGATCAAGGGCTTCAGCCCGCCCAAGGGCGAGGTCTACCAGGCGATCGAGCACAGCAAGGGCGAACTCGGCTACTACGTCGTCTCGGACGGCAGCCCAATGCCGTATCGCTTCCGGATCCGCTCGGCCGACTTCGTCAACCTGTCCTCGCTGCCTCATATGGCGACCGGGGCGATGCTCGCCGACATCGTCGCGATGATCGGTACGATCGACATCATCCTCGGGTCCGTCGACCGGTAGTCCATTGGTTCCCGGCCTGGCCACCGGCCCTGCAGCGCGAGCGAGCGGGTCCGGCTACACGACATTGGATTCGACGTTGGTTCCCAGACGTGAACATCGCGATAGCAGAGCGTTTCCCGGGGAAACGGGCACTGAATCCAATGTCGTTGAGCCGGACCCTTCAGGGCCGGAGATTGCGGCCGACACACCCCTTCCCAATCACATCGCCTGCGTCGTCCTCGGCGCCGGGCACGCCGGGCTCGCGACCAGCTATGAGCTGACCCAGCGGTCCATCCCCCATGTCGTCCTCGACCGGGGACGCATCGGGGAGACGTGGCGCAGCCGGCGCTGGGACGCCTTCACGATGATCATGCCGAACTGGGGACTCGACCTGCCCGGGTATCCCTACGTCGGCGACCGCGACGCCTTCAGCGGCCGGGACGAGGCCGTCGCCAGGTTCGAGGCCTACGCCGCATCCTTCGGCGCCCCGGTACGGTCCGGTGTCACCGTCCGCGCGATCACCGAGGGGCCCGACACGGACTGGCCCCTACTCGTCGAGACCGACCGTGGCACGATCCTGACCCGTTCCGTCGTGGTGGCCACCGGCATCTATCAGGTGCCACGAGCGCCGTGGTTCGCCGAATCGATCGCGCCGGAGATCCTCCAACTGGATCCGGACCGGTACCGCAATCCGGAGACGGTCCCGGACGGCGGGACGCTGGTCGTCGGCTCGGGGGCGTCCGGCACGCAGATCGCTGAGGATCTCCTGCTCGCCGGGCGCGACGTCTGGCTGGCCGTCGGGCGGGCCGGACGGCAGCCACGGCGCTACCGGGGGATCGACAGCTCGCGATGGAACCGGTACCCCGGCATCTCCGGGACGGGCGACCAGACGGCGGGCGAGTCCGGTGGCGGCGCGGCCCGCACCGGCCGGGGCGGCGGCGACCATGACACCAACCTGCACCGGTTCGCCCGCGACGGGATGCGTCTCGTCGGCCACATCACCGGCGTCGCGCTGGGTCGGAGCACCACGCTGACCGTCGCGCCAGACCTCCATGCGTCGCTGGCCTGGATCGACGCCTTCGACTTAGCCTGGCGGGAACGGGTCGACGCCTACGTCGCCGCCCATGGCGATGCCGTCGAGCGGGAGACCGGCAAGACGATCACGCCGCCCCATGGTCGCCCGGACGACGAGCTGCGCGACGGCTTCGACCAGCCCGAGCGGACGGAGCTCGACCTCCGCGCCGAAGGGATCACCAGCATCGTCTGGGCGACGGGCTACGACACCGACTACTCGGTCGTCCGCTTTCCCGTCATCGGCCGCGACGGCCACCCGGCCCACGATGGCGGGGTCACCGCTGTGCCGGGGCTCTACTTCGTCGGGATGACATTCCGGGGAGAGCGTCCGAAGTCGTCCTTCATTGGCATCGTCGGCCCTGAGGCCGCCGCCATCGCCGACCAGATCGCGATCCGGGTGGAGTCGTTCGACGCCGTGCCGTCGGTCTCGGGTGGTGGGTCGTAGGGAGCAGCGGCGGCGCCCGGCCGGCGCGTAGCGGAGACACGGACGGAACGGAGACACGGACGGAATGGTGACACGGACGGAACGGAGACGCGGCGCGCCCTCCAGGCGCGCCGCGTCTCCGTTGTTAGCGACTGGAGCCGTGGCGACCGAGGGAGGGTCGCGGGCTCAGGCCCTCAGTCGTCCTGCCCATCGGCCGGCGCCGAGTGTGACATCCCCATGAACGACCCCACCAGGAGACCGAAGGCGCCGCCGAGCAGGGTATAGGCGAGAACGATCGCGACGGCTCCGGCCAAGTTCTCCAGCAGCGGCATCATGAGGAAGCCGAGACCAGCCCCGAGTGGGAGGCCGACCGCCAGCCCCCGGGCCGAACCCCGGTTCGAAAGCCGGGCCGAGTGGAGATCGTGCTCGGAGGCACCATCCCAGTCCTCCAGGCGTGAACCGAAGAAGCCACCCAGCACGAACCCATAGACGAGGTGGGCGACCAGACTCCCGAGGGCGGGTAACGGGCCGGCATCCGCGCCCGCGCCGAACAGCTCGATCCCGAGGATCGGAAACAGGACGACGACGGAGAGCAACCACGGGATCAGGGAGAAGACGATCCCCTTGAACCAGCCGGTGCCATTGAGCCGCGGCTCGATGAACCCGGCATAGACGACCGCGAGCGCGATACCGACCGCGAGGTTGATCCCGAGCGCGAGGAAGAACGAATCCGTGGTGCGTTCCGTCGAGACGTTGTTCGCCAGCCCGTAGAACCAGCGGCCGATCGTCCCACCGGACTCGTCGCCGACCCGGTCGGCGAACAGGTACGCACCCGTGACGACGACGGTCAGGCAGAAGGTCGCGATGAAGCCACTGAGGATGGCCGACTGCTGCCAGTCATCGCGGGGAGGGGTCCGCTCGGTCAGATCGGTGACGAAAGGCCTACGCGCCAAGGTGACTCTCCTTCCGGATCGACCAGACCCGGCTACCCGGCGACGAGCCTTCGCCAAGGGGCGATCCCAACCATCGTTTCCCAGCCCGACGTGGCCGACGCTGAGCGTGCCGGGGGATTCAGCAACGGGATCCGGGTTGCAGAAACAGTACCATCTGGTTTGTACAACAAAACGACCAAAATCGTCGTTTATTCCCGGCGAGACGGTACTCTTGCATGCACATCGGGCACATGGCACAGCATTGCATGAGGCAACTTGCGCCAGGAGGTGATGGAAGACGCCGAAGGGGCGAAAAGCCGGTCGTGACCAGCCACAGAGCACGCGTTCACGATGAGCGACCTACAGCGACACGCGAGGGCCCCGGCTAACCCTGGGGACGACCGGCGCGCTGGTTCCGGGTGGCGACCAGCCGATCGATCCGGGCCAGGCTGTCGTCGATCCGAGACTCATCGAGCGACCCATCCAGCACGCGATCGACCAGGTGGTCGAGCACCTCTTCGACCGGAGCCCGCTGGACGACGATCAGCAGCAGGTCGACCCCGCAATCGACCGCCCGGTCGATCACGTCGAGCGGTGGCCAGTCGGTGAGCGCTCCCATCCCGAGATCATCGGTGATGATCACCCCGTCGTAGCCGAGGTCCTCGCGGAGCACCCGGTACGCTTCGGGGTTGAACGTGGCCGGGGTGTCGCCCCACTCCGGCCACTCGGGATACATCAGGTGCCCGAGCATCACCATCGGCGTCTCGGCCGCGATCGCCCGCTTGAACGGGATCGCCTCCCCCGCGAGCCACTCCCCGTAGCTGGCACCCACCGTCGGCAGGGCCTCGTGGGAATCGACGGACGTGGCGCCATGACCGGGGAAGTGCTTGGTCGCGCCGATGACACCGGCCGCGCTCATCGCGGTGATCGTCGCCTCGACCCGGTCTGCGACGTTGTCCGGATCGTCCCCGAAGCTGCGCGCGACCATGAAACTGTCGGCGGAGAATGCGACATCTGCCACTGGCGCGCAGTTGACGTCGAACCCGTATCCCAGCACCAGTTCGCTGCGCCGCGTGGCCACCGCGGCGACCTCGTCGACCGGCATCGCCCCCATCGCCGGCTGGTCCGGCTCGCCGTCGGCCTTGATCCGGCGGACGACCCCGCCCTCCTGGTCGACATACAGCAGTGGTGGCCGGTCGGGAATCGCCGCCCGGATGGCCGCGGTGAACGGGGCGATATCGCCATCGGCGCCGATATTGTCGCCGACGAGGATGACCCCGCCAGGCCGCAGGGCCGCCAGCCGGGCGGCCTCCGCGTCGCTGAGCGACGTGCCCGTCACCGGGGAGACGATCATCCGGGCGATCCGGTCACGCAGTCGGGCGCGCCGGTCGTTGGACCCGTCGTCCCCTCCAGCGGGAGGCGACGAACCGGCCCGACCAGCCACCTCCCGCGACAGGGCACCAACGCCTCCGGCCGCTCCGGCCAGCGCGGTTCGTCGGTCGAATCTGGTCGTCATCGGGAACTCCTGTCCTGCGCCGGTCGGCCAGCCATGGGGCGACCTCCCGCAGACGGGATACCGCCGCCTGCCGAGTCATCGACCGGTGGCCCGCCCTCATCCGCCCCGTCGCCGGGTGTCGCCAGCCTCGTCCCGGCCAGTCCACCCGCCGAGCGATGGAGTTCGACTCCAACCGACCCGGCCAGTTCCCCGTCGAGGTCGACCGTCCTGGAGGTCGTCCGGTGGTGGGCGAGGTTGTCCGGATCGTGGGTGAGGTCGGCGGCTTCGGCGGCGGCGATCCCGGCGACATCGACGGCAGCCTCACGCTCGGCCTCCTCGGCCTGCCGGGCGGCGAACGCGGCTCGCTGCCGCCGTGGCAGGGCGATCAGCACCTTGCCGGAGCGGACCATCGGGTGGCGGCTGAAGTAGACCAGGAACGTCCCGGACGCGATCGTGACCGCGACGACCATCGCCGCGAACGTCCAGTCATAGCCGAGGTTGACGATCACCCAGCCGCCGATGACGCTGGACAGCGCCCAGCAGACGTTCCACGATGCCGTCCGGTAGCCGATCGCGCTCGCCTGCCAGCGGGACGGCAGGATATCGGTCACGAAGGTGGAGTCCAGCGGGCCGCCCATATTGAGGGAGACGGAGCGGACCATGTGGGCGAACAACACGACCCACGTCGTCGGGAACATGATCAGGAGGACATAGACCGGGACCATCATGGCCCGGACGGTGAAATTGACCCGCAGGTTGCCGAAACGCTGGACCAGGACCGGCCCGAGCAGGCTGAACAGGGCGCCAAGCAGGTTGCCCAGCGCGTAGATCAGTCCGACCGACCCGGCGGAGATGCCCTCGGAGATCATGTAGACGGCATAGAACGGGATGACGGTCCCGAGCCCCAGCGCCAGGATGCCACCGAGCATGACGTAGACGGTCACGTCGCTCCGGGTCTGGCGCTGCTCGGCACTGGATGGCTGGACGGCATTGGTCCGGCCGCCATCCCGCGGCTTGCCCCGCCGGGCTTCCCGCATCCGCAGCAGCGGGATCAGCGCGAACAGGCCAACCACTGACCCGGCGATCAGGGCGATCCGGAAGGTCTCCGGGCTCTGGGCGTCCCCGCCCATGACGGTGGCGGCGACCTCCGGCACGTAGCCGCCCATCAGGGAGCCGATCGTCGCGGCGACCGCGTTGAGCGCGAAGGCGATCGAGGCGGTCTGCGGGCGTGCCGACGGCCGTCCCCACTCGATGATGAAGGGCATCGTCGTGGTCATCAGGTAGGCAAGCGCGAACCCGTACGCGACCGACAGCGTGAGGATCAGTGCGGGGGCCTCGACGAGGGCGAGCGCGGCCTGCATCACGATCGTCCCGGTCGCGCCGATCAGCAGGGCCCGCCACGTCCCGATCCGCCGCAGGGCTGCCCCGATCGAGATCGCCCCGAGCGCGACCGAGACGGTGAACACGGCGTTGAAGACGCCAATGAAGTCCTCGCGGTAGCCGAGCTCGACGAGGTAGAGGTTGTAGGACAGCCCGAAGACCGCGAAGCCGATCGCGATGAGCAGCGTGAAGACGAAGAACAGGCGGATGTCGCGTCGGAACGATCGGATCCGGCGAAAGTAATTGTGCATCGGACGCCTGATACCGTGGGCAGCCACGGCGATCGTCCGGGCAGCGGGGTCGGCGCGGCGGGCCGCAGGGCCGACCCGTTCCGACCGGGCGCGAAGATGGGCGTCCGGCCGCCGGACACGGGAACTGAGTGACACAGCGTCGCAGGGGGCTGGACAGGCGTCAACCCCCAACCCGCTCCGGACATCGACCGCGTGGTGGCTCACGCCAGGGCAGCGTCGACCCTGGTTCACGGCACACCACCGGGCCAGCGGGGTGTGGTGTACTACCGATCCCGGAGGCTCGCAGGTCGACGGAGCAGGGCAGCGGAGCAGGGCAGCATGGAGGACCAGGTGCCGAAGCGGACACTGGAGGGGCGGGCCGCGCTGGTGACGGGGGCCGGGATGGGCATCGGCCAAGGCATCGCCCGGGCGCTGGCCGAGGGAGGCGCCCGGGTCGCCGTCCACTACGGCAGCAGCGCCGCCGGCGCGGAATCGCTGGTCGAGGAGATCCGCACCCGTGGAGGCGAGGCCGTCGCCGTCCAGGCCGACCTGCGGGACGCGGCGGCGTGCGGGCGGGTCGTCGACCTCGCCGCGACCGCGTTCGGCGGGCTGGACATCCTCGTCAACAACGCCGGGGTAACGAAGACGGGCGACATCACCGACGTCAGCGAGGCCGACTACGACGACGTCTTCGATCTCAACATGAAGGGGTACTTCTTCTGTGCCCGCGCGGCCCTGCCCCACCTCCGCCGGAGCGACCACGGCGCGATCCTGAACATCACGTCCGTCCACGGCACCGCCGGGTTCCCGGGCCATACCGTGTACGCCGCCACCAAGGGCGCGATCATCGCCTTCACCCGGACGCTCGCGATCGACCTGGCGCCGGAGCGGATCCGCGTCAATGCGCTCGCCCCCGGTATCATCGAGGTCCCGCGCTACTTCGACGTCGGCGACTACTCGACCGCGTTCGGCGACTCACTGGTGCCGATCGGCCGCGTCGGGACTCCCGCCGACGTCGGCGCGGTCGCCGCGTTCATCGTCTCCGACGCCGCCGGCTTCGTGACCGGCCAGACGCTCCATGTCGATGGCGGGACCAATGCGCGGATGGGTCTCGTCTGGGACGAGGCCGCGGCGCACCCGGGCCCGGCCAGCCACGCCGCCGACCGGGCGGATGCGGAGGGACCGACGCGATGACCGACCTGTCCAGCATCCGGCCCGAGGTCGCCCTCGACGCGCCGCTCCGGCTCGGCGAGAGCGCGATCTGGCACGAGGACGAGCACCGACTCTACTTCACCGACATCGAGGGGCAGACGCTGCGGCGCTATGATCCTGCCACCGGAGTGGACGAGATCGTCTTCTCGGGCGAGACCGTCGCCGATGTCACCATCCAGGCCGACGGCTCGCTGCTGCTGTTCCAGGCGGCTGGGCGGATCAGCCAGCTGGTCGACGGCCAGACGGTCCCGATCCGACCCGACATCGCCGAGGACCACGCCACCCGGTTCAACGACGTCTTCGCCGACCCCGAGGGCCGGGTCTACTGCGGGACCATGCCGGGCGGGGACCGGAGCGGCCATCTCTACCGGCTGGATCGCGACGGCTCCCTGACGGTGATGATCGAGGATGCCGGCGTCTCGAACGGCATGGGGATCACCACGGACTTCCGCCACTTCTACCATACCGACACGACCCGGCGGACGATCACCCGGTACCCGTACGACCGCGCGACCGGGGCCCTCGGTCCGGGCGAGGCCGTGGTCCGGATCGGGCCGGACAGCGAGGATCAGCCGGACGGGATGACGCTCGACGCCGACGACTGCATCTGGTCCGCCAGTTACGGCGGCGGCCGGATTACCCGCTACGGGGCCGATGGGACGCCAATGGGCCACGTGGACTTCCCCGCCCGGAAGATGACGAGCGTCGCGTTCGGCGGGGTCGGGCTCACCACGGCCTTCGCCACCAGCGCGGAAGGGCCAGGTCGCCCCGGGACGGGGCCACTGGCTGGATCACTGTTCCGCTTCACGCCCGGCGTCCGCGGCAGGCTCCCGTTCCGCTCCCGGATCCTCCTCGGCGGCTGACGACCGCCCGGAAAACGTGGTCAGGCCCGGGGTTGTCCGGTCGCGCTAGCGACCGCCCGCCGCCTCTCCGGACCCGTCGGTGCGGGCCAGCAGCAGGCCCGGGACGACCACCGGGTCGGGTTCGACCACGCGCGACGGGATCGTCCGCCGGATCAGCGGGAAGAACCGCCCGTCCGCCCCGATCCGACCCAGCGACAGGCGGCCCCCCTCGGGGTCCCCTGTGTCACCCGCGAGGTCGCTCTGGTAGCGATGGACGGCCTCCTGCCCCCGGACGATGACCCGAGCCACACCGGGACTGGACTGCGGCTCCCAGCAGAGGGCGAGCGTGTCGTGACGTGAGCCGGGCCCGACACCAGCGAGATGAGCGATCAGACGATCGGTGGCCATGTCACACAGCCCTCATGGGACGGATCGTCCGGAACGTGAAACCGCCGGCCCGGTACGGCGGACCGGGCGTGCGGGTGTTGCGTTCTTCAGCGTCG
>CADCWK010000013.1:2695-12294 GCA_902806375.1 uncultured Thermomicrobiales bacterium | reverse complement strand
ATTGGAGGGGGCAACGCTCTTGTCTCTATATACGCCAGTCCCTCCGGATCGGATTCTCCCCGGTCGGCTTCAGTTTATGGACGGATACGCTTGGGCTCCCCGACTCCACGGGCCGCATACGTACGAACCGGATCGCGGTGGGACAACGCCGGCCGCTGGCGGACGACCGCCGCCAGTGGGGCTCCCCTGCCGGTACGACAGGCGGTCGACACAACTATTGCGTCACCGCTGGACAGAGAGGGAAGAGCCTCGCTCCGCACCTGGATGCCGATTCCGGACCGTGACGCATCCGGTCGACTGCCCACCCATCGTCCGTGAGCCAGACGGCTCCAGGAGCCGATCCGGGCAGCCAGGAGTCCTGCCTACTCCCCGCCCGGGTGCCGGTCCTTGTCGGCGTCGGCCAGGCGCTGGTGGGCGACGTAACCGAGCAGGTCGGCGCTCGAGACGACCGCCACCACCCGGCCCGCCTGCTGGACCAGCACCGCCGTCGCACCGCCGGTGAACAGCGGGAAGACGCGCTCCAGCTCCTCGTTGGCGTCGACCAGCCCGAACGGCGTGTCCATCACGTCGCCGACCGGCCGCGTCAGGACGTCCGGGTCGCGGTAGACCCGGTCCAGCAGGGTCCGCTCGGAGATCGACCCGACCACCGCAGGGACGTCGACCGGCCCGACGAACGACGCCGATTCCCCCGCCGCCCGCGCCCGGACGACCGGCACCTGGCTGATCTCGTGGTGCCGGAGCACCTCGATCACCGCAGCGACCGACTGGTCGGCCGGGACCGCGACGACGCCGGGCGTCTCGTCGCCCCGCGCCGCGACCAGGCTGCCCATCCGCGTCGGCTGGCTGAACCGGGACAGGAAGCCGTTCTCCCGCATCCAGGTGTCGCTGTAGATCTTGCTCAGGTAGCCCCGGCCGCTGTCCGGCAGCAGCACGACGACCAGCGCGTCCGGGTCGTCCAGCTCCCGCGCGACGGCCAGCGCCCCGACCACGGCCATCCCGCAGGAGCCGCCGACCAGCAGCCCCTCCTCCCGGGCCAGCCGCCGCGTCATCAGGAAGCTGTCCCGGTCGGAGACCCGCTGCCAGGCGTCGACGATCTCGCGGTCGAACGACCCCGGCCAGAAGTCCTCACCGACGCCCTCGACCTTGTAGGTGTGGATGTCACTCGAGGTGTAGATGCTGCCCTCGGGGTCGACGCCGATCACGCGCAGCGCCGGGTTCTGCTCCTTGAGGAAACGGCCCGTCCCCGAGATCGTGCCGCCCGTCCCGACGCCGGCGACGAAGTGCGTCACCGTCCCGGCGGTCTGCCGCCAGATCTCCGGGCCGGTCGCGTCGTAGTGCGTCCGGGGGTTCATCGGATTGAAGTACTGGTTGGGCTGGAAGGCGTTCGGCGTCTCCCGCGTCAGCCGCTCGGCGACGGAGTAGTAGCTGTCCGGGTCGTCCCGCTCGACGGCCGTCGGGCAGATCACGACCTCGGCGCCGTAGCCGCGCAGCAGGGCGACCTTCTCCGCGGCGACCTTGTCCGGGACGGTGAAGATGCAGCGGTAGCCGCGCACGGCCGCCGCCATCGCCAGCCCGACACCGGTGTTGCCGGAGGTCGGCTCGACGATCGTGCCGCCCGGCTTCAGCCAGCCCTGCCGCTCGGCCTCCTCGACCATCCGGATCCCCACACGGTCCTTGACGCTGCCGCCGGGGTTGGTCATCTCCAGCTTGGCGACGACCGGCGTCCGGATGCCCCGGGTCACGCTGTGCAGGCGGATCAGCGGCGTGTTGCCGAGCGCCCCCAGCACGGTGTCGCGGATGTCGAGCCCCTCCATCTGGTCGGGCCGCGCCGCGACCGCCGATGCCACACCTGTGCCGGTCGTCATGCCTTTGTCTCCCGTCATGCCCGGTGGGCGAGCCGACCACCCCTCCGGACGTCCCATCGATCCCGTCGTCTGCTGCGACCCATTATGTCGCTTGCGCGGCGGGCGGGGCCACTCTCCCGGGATCGGTCGACGTCGTCGCTCCGGTCAGGCGGCCCACTCCGCCCGGATCCACTCCGTCAGTCGCTCCCAGCGCCGGTGAGCCGTCCGCCGGCTCATCCCCAGTCGCCGGGCGATCGCCGTCATCGACTGTCCGTCCCGGACCCGCCAGACCAGCATCAGCCGGTCGGTCTCGTCGAGCGACGCCGAGAGGGCTTCCAGGAGGGTAACGGCCTGCTGGGCCAGCCAGGTCGTCTCGGCGAGCAGCCCGGCAACCGGCGTCTCGCCATGGCCGTCGGTGACGGCGACCGGGCCCAGCCAGCCGCCGTCACCGCTCGTCTGCCGGAGCCGGACCGGCAGCCCGGCCTGCTCGCGGACGGCCGCCCGGAGCCGCCAGGGGAAGACCCGCATGACGTAGGCACCGAACCCCCCGGCACCGGGCCACTGCTCGATCAGATCGGCCAGGACCAGGAACGCCTCCCCCGCGACATCGCCCGGTTCGACGATCTCCGTCCGGTCCCGGATCGCCAGCCACTCCCGGTCGACCCAGCGCCCGATCTTGACCCGGAGCAGGGCGTGGATCTCGTTGCGGGCATCGGCGCTGCCCGTCTGCGCCGCCAGGACCAGTCGGGACAGGCGCTGTTCGACCGCCATGTCGAGATCGGCATCGAGCGCCAGCGGGCGCACGGCCAGTGGGCCGGCCGTGCGCCGCCGGTCCCGCCGCCGTCGCCCGGCCGGCCCCATCGCCCGTCGTGCATCGTTCACCTCGCTGCCCTGCATCGGCAATGACCGCTCCCCATCCCTCGACCAGCCCCGGCCGGACCGCGACGCCAACGTCTGGCGCCACGGTGCGACCGACCAGAATGCGAACAAATGTTCGTATTCTGGGAGCCAGTCTAGGAACGCGCGGTGGCGCCTGTCAAGGCAGAAACGCCCGTCCGGATGGGGTGACACAACGTCAACACCGGCGGGCTCCCGGTCACTGGTCTCGACGGGGAGTGGCGCGGCGGCCGATCGGCTCCGCCACGCGTCGTCGGGTCAGACCCCGTGGTCCGCACCGTACGGGCCGATCCCGCCGGGCCGGGCGGCGGGCGTGGTATCTTGCACCGCCATGCCCATCACCCGCACCGGAGATCGTCGCAGAGGCAACGGGGGACCGGCAGTGCCGTCCGACGAGCGTCCCGATCACGACTGGACCGAAGAGCTTCCGCCCATCACCTGGTCCCCCACGGCCCCCGGCATCCCGGTCGGAGCCGTCAGCCAGCAGTCGATCACGCCGGACGAGGCGCGGGCCCGCGTCGCCGCCAACGGCATCGTGATCCGCCGCGTCCGTCTCAGGGAGATGTTGCAGGTCGCCCGGATCCAGCGCCGCGCCTTCCCGCCCCGCCTCGCCTACCCGGTCGCGACGCTGCTGACCCTGTCGCTGCTGCCGGTCGTCCAGTTCGCCGTCGCCGTCCAGGGCCGCCAGGTGCTGGGCTGCGCGATCGGCGACCGCAGCGGCCTCGACGCCCGCGTGATCAACATCGCCGTCGACCCCGCCGCCCGCCGTCTCGGCGTCGGCGCCGCCCTGCTGTTCGAGCTGGAGACCACCCTGTCCGGCGGCGACATGGTCCTGATGGTCCAGCGGGAGAACGGTGGCGCCCACGCCCTGTACCGCCGGGTCGGCTACATCGACGTCGGCCTGGCGCCGGACTACTACGGCCGCGGCCGCCACGGTATCTGGATGCGCAAGCACCGCCCGACGAGGTTTCCCGGCCGCTGACCGCACGGCCTCCGACCTCTCCACGTCGGCGGGTACCATTGGTCAACCCACGGCGCCATGCCGCCGGTGGCCGACGACGCCAGGCCGGGAGAACCCATCCCATGGTCGTTACCGATCCGGACAGCACACCCGACGCCTTGCTTAATGCCCCGGCCGGACTGGCGCTGCTGGACCTGGTCAAAGGACTCGACTTCACGCCGGCCGCTCTTGCCGACCCACTGACTGCCTTCCAGCTCGCCACCGCCGCGATGGACATGATCAACCGGTGGGACCCGATGACCCCGGCTCGCCTCGAACGCCTGGCAGCGGAAATCCCCTCGCTCCGCCATGTCGCCGAGCGACTGGTCTCAACTCCGGAGATGGATCACTGGTGGGCTCCCATCGACCGCCGCAATCAGCTCTGGTCCTCCCATGCTGGCAGTCCCCACATCGAGCCTGGTCTCGACCGGGCGAGCGCCGGTCCCATGCAGCGCTGGGAGCGCTACGCACACAAACCAAACCCGACGATTCTAACCTCGACCGCCACAGTGGACGATCTCAGCTCTCTCGTCATCGCCTCCGCTGTCGGCATCAGCGATCTTCAGCCACATCCTCATGACGAGATCCGGCGTCTCCGCCTCACTGTCCGCGAGGATGCCCGGGTCTACGAGATCAAGGGACCGACGAGTTGGGCCGCGCTCGCCCGTCGGTACCCTACAGTCGATCCCGGCGGCCATCATCGACCCGTCGCTTCAGATGGAACCCTCGGGCCGGGGGAGCCGGAGGAGGTCGTCCCCGACTGGCCAGCCGTCGCACAGGACTGGGACGGCGTCCATGTCTCGCTTGGCGCCCTGCTCACCGCGACCGATGTCTGGGTGACCGACGAGATGGGATCCTCCCGGTTCTGGGGCTGGGATAACGAGGGAACCTATTGGCTTCGGTGGGCCTTCGATGGGTATATACCTCTGCCCGATCTCGTCCTCCAGGGACATTCCTGGAGGACGCCGCTTCACTTGCCCCGTTCAGGTCCCATGGTCGGATCGTAGGACCAGGCTGATATGGGGTCGTCCCTACGACGGGTGGCCGGCATGCTCGGTCGGCAAGACCTCACCGATGGTGAGCGGGTCGCGCTCGTGATCCTGTCCGTGCCGGCGGCTGCCCCGGCGGCTCAGCGGGCCGGGCCACCAGACCCGGTCGCCGAGTTCCAGGGTCAGGGCCGGGACCAGTAGCGACCGGACGACCAGCGTGTCCAGCAGGACGCCGAACCCGACCAGGAACCCGAGTTGCGCCAGCGCCACCAGCGGCAGCACACCGAGGACCGCGAAGGTCGCCGCCAGGACGACGCCGGCCGACGTGATGACACCACCGGTCACCGTCAGACCACGCATCACCCCGAGGCGAGTTCCGACGCGTCCACTCTCCTCGAAGACGCGGCTCATCAGGAAGATGTTGTAGTCCACGCCCAACGCGACCAGGAAGACGAAGCCCAGCAAGGGCACGCCGGGATCCATGGCGGGAAAGTCGAGCACGTACTCGAAGAACAGCCCGGCGACGCCGAGTGCGGCGAGATACGACAGGACCACCGTCGCGACCAGGAGCACCGGGGCGACGATCGATCGCAGCAGGATCCCGAGAATGATGAAGACGGCGAGCAGGACCAGCGGGATCACGACGAGGCGGTCCCGGTTGTTGGCCTGCTGGACGTCATAGTTCTCAGCGTCAGACCCACCGACCAGCGCTCCAGCCCCCGGCAGGGTCGCGAGCCGGTCACGGATCTCCTGGACGCTGCTGTAGGCAGCCTCCGTCCCGGGCAGGCTCGTCAGGGTCACGGCGAACCGGACCAGCCCGTCGGTCTCGCCGTTCGGCGCGACCGCGGCCACACCCGGCAGGCTGGCCAGCTCCGCCTGGACCGCCTGGCCTGCGGCGGCGTTGGCGATCACGGTCGTCGGAGAGCTGGCTCCGGCCGGGAAGCTCTCGGCGATCAACTCCTGGCCGAGCACCGAGTCTGGCCGGCCGGTGAACTGGTCGTTCTGGTTGAGGTTGGTGTTGATGCCGGCGACGGTCGCCGCCATGATGGCCAAGACGAGCGCCGTGCCCACCCAGACCCGGCGTGGTCCCCGGTCCACCCAGGACGCGACCCGTCCCCAGATGCCGGTGCTGGCGGTAGCCTGGGAGCCGTAGTGTGGAACGAATGGCCAGAACACCCGCCGTCCGAGCAGCGTCAGGATCGCGGGCAGCAGGGTGAGCATCGCGATCACCGCGAAGACGATCCCCGCCGCGCCGACCGGGCCGATGCTGCGATTGGAATTCAGGTCGGCCGCCAGGAGGCAGAGCAACCCGATCACGACCGTCCCGGCCGAGGCGAGGATCGCCGGCCCGGCCCGGCGCAGGGCGACCGCCATCGCGACCGATGGCCGCTCGTGCAACCGGAGCTCCTCCCGGTACCGGGCGATCAGGAGCAGGGCGTAGTCCGTCCCCGCGCCGAAGACGAGGATCGGCAGGATACCGACGCTCTGGCCGTTGACCGGGACACTGAGCGTGTCGGCGAGCCCATAGACACCCGCCAGCGCCAGCCGGTCAGCCAGTGCGACCACGACCAGCGGGATCAACCAGAGGATCGGGCTCCGGTACGTGATCAGCAGGATCAGGGCGACGACGATCGCCGTCGAGATCAGGAGCCGGCCGTTGATGCCGTTGAAGACCTCTCCCAGGTCGGCACCGAAGCCGGCTGGGCCGGTCACCTTGACGTCCAGGCCGGCTGCCGCTGACCCGGTGACGTCCCGGATCGCCGCGACGCCGTCATTGATCGCCGCCTCGTCGTCCGGCAGTGTCACGATCAGGAGTGCGGCTCGCCCGTCCCCGGACGGTACCGTCGGCGCGATCGGAGCCTGCGGCAACTGCCCGGTGATGCCCTGCCGGTCCTGCTCGATCTTCGCCAGGTCGGCGTCGGTCAGTCCCTCGTCCCGCTGATAGACGACCACGGCGGTGATCGTCGACTCGGTCTGGAAGCGGGTCTGGAGTTCGTTGACGGTCAGCGAGTCCGCGCCCGCGGGCAGGAACGAGGCGGCGCTGTTGTCGAGGAGACCGGTCAGGCGGCTGGCGAACGGGGTCGTGGCGACGACGGCGACCAGCCAAAGGGCGATCACCAGCCACCGCAGTCGCCGGTCGCCCGGTATGGCGGCGAGGCGTGCGATGAATCCGGCGGACGGCGATCCGGACGCGGCTGCGGCATCCGGACCGGAGGGATCGTGGCGTTCGGTCATGTGACGTCCTGCTCCTCGTGGCGGCACGACCCGGCGGGAGCCGGGCGCCTCTTGTCTCGCGTCGTCATGCCAGCCCGATCGGGCCAGCGGGGACGGCCAGCGTCAGGGAAACGGTTCAGGGAGACGGTATTCCCGGCCCGGAGCCGAGTCGGTGGGCGCGGAACCCCGGTGCCGGACGGTCGAGCGATCCCCACCGGTGCACGCCTGGGGAGTCCGGCCCGTTGCCTGCCAGGCGGGCGACGGTCCTGCAGGTCGCGATGGTCCCGGGCCAGGTCGATGCCGTCGCGATCGGCTGGACCAGCGCACCTGACGTCCTGAGACGAATGATGGCGGTGTACACGGAACCGTCTCCAGTCGGTCGATCTCCTCGACCGGTCCGGCATGCGTCGCCGGGTCTCGTTGGGATGGATGGGTGGCTGCGGCGCCTCGCCGGAACCGCTCCGGGAGCGATCTCCCCGGCTGGTCGATCGACATGACGTTCAGCGACGAGTCGCCGACTCCGGCGAACACCTCGGGGACGCGGGAGTGCTACCCGCTTCTGATCACCTCACTCGCTGTCTGGAGGGCCGGTCCCGGCCGCCGAACCCGTCCGCTTCCGGGAACCGGCCCGGTTGGCGGCGGCCCGGTCATGTCGTTCAGGCCTGAGTGACCCCTGATCACTGGTAGGGGTCCGGTGCCACGATGCGGTCGTCGGTGGTCCCGCGGACGCACGAGGGGCAGATCCCAGCGGGTTTTGCCCCGGCACCCACTATATGTCACTAAGTGACAGTTTGCAATATCGTGACATGATTGCACGACATGTCGTGAAGCGATACAGTAGGCGCATGACCGAACCATCCGACCGCCCCTCACTCCGCCAGCGCCAGCGCCAGCGAACGCGGGAAGAGATCGCGACGGCCGCCTTCGCTCTCTTTGCGGAGGTCGGCTTCGAGGCGACCACCGTGGAGCAGATCGCCGCGCGGGCCGGGGTCGCGACGCGGACGTTCTTCCGGCATTTTCCGACCAAGGAGGACGTCGTCTTCGGCGATCAGGAGGAACTGGTCGCACGACTCCGGGCCGCTCTGGCGGCCACTCCGGGCGACCCACCCCTGACCCGGATCTTCCATGCCATCCTCACCGTCCAGCAGCCGGACCGTCATCCGGAACGGGAACGGGAACGGGCGCGACTCATCGGTGAGTCACCGGCGGTCCGGGCCCGCAGCTACCACCTCGTCGAGGCACTGGAGGACGCGGTGGCGGACACGCTGATGGGCTACCTCGGGCCCGGCGACGACGAACGGGCCCGGGCCCGCATCGTCGCGGGGGCGATCTTCGGTGCGCTCCGCGGGGCGCGGCGCACGGCCAGCGATCACCCGGGAGCCGACCCGCGTCAGCTGGTCGAGACCGCCTTCGCGACGATCAGCGACGGGGCATCCAGCGTGTTGCGCGGCTCGCCGCACACCGGGTAGACCAGCGCGCGGGACCGTCCCCCGACCCGGAGTCCCGGATCACTCGGCTGCCACGACCGCGCTGGCCACCTCGGCAGCTGGCTGCTCGGCGAACTGGGTCCGGTACAGCTCCTCGTACCGGCCACCCTTGAGGAGCAACTCGTCGTGGGAGCCCCGCTCGACGATCCGGCCGGCCTCGATGACGAGGATCAGGTCGGCGGCACGGACGGTCGAGAGCCGGTGGGCGATCACGACCGCCGTCCGACCGGTGAGCGCCTCGGCCAAAGCCGCCTGGACCGCGGCCTCCGAGGTCGAGTCCAGCGAGGCCGTCGCCTCGTCCAGGATCACTACCCACGGCTGGGCCAGCAGCATCCGCGCGATCGTCAGACGCTGGCGCTCGCCACCGGAGAACCGGTAGCCGCGCTCGCCGACGACGGTCTCGATGCCGTCCGGCAGGTCCGACACCAGGTCGTGGAGCCGGGCCCGCCGCAGGGCCGCCCAGAGCTCATCGTCGGTCGCCTCCGGCCGGGCCAGCCGCAGGTTGGCGGCGATGGTGTCGTGGAACAGGTGGCCGTCCTGCGTCACCACGCCCAGTGCCCGACGGATCGCCTCGGCCGACAGGTCGCGGACATCGATGCCGGACAGCCGAACGGCGCCCTGGTCGACGTCGTAGAGCCGCGGGACCAGCTGGGCAATCGTCGATTTGCCGGCGCCAGAGGAGCCGACCAGCGCGACCATCTGGCCTGGTTCCACCCGGAAGGAGACGTCGTGCAGCACCTCGACCCCCCCACGGGTGTCGAGGATCGCGACCTCTTCCAGTGAGGCCAGCGAGACCTTGTCGGCCGACGGGTAGCCGAACGAGACGTGGTCGAATTCGACCGAGACCGGCCCCTCGGGCATCGGCCGGGCGTCGGGCTTGTCGGTGATCAGCGGCTCGAGGTCCAGTACCTCGAAGACGCGCTCGAAGCTGACCAGCGCGCTCATCACCGCGACGCGGGCGCTGGCCAGGGCGATCAGCGGGGCGTAGAGGCGGGTCAGCAGCAACGCCAGCGCGACGACGGCGCCCGGCTCCAGCTGGCCCCGGAGGGCGTAGAACCCGCCCAGCCCGTAGACCGCCGCGAGCGCCAGCGCCGAGACCAGGGTCAACGCCGTCACGAAGACGAACTGGACCATCGAGGCGCGGACACCGATGTCCCGCACCCGTCGG
>CADCWK010000013.1:0-2685 GCA_902806375.1 uncultured Thermomicrobiales bacterium | reverse complement strand
CCCCGGGCCGCGAACTCGGCCGACTCCTCCGCCGGGCGACCGAACAGCTTGACCAGCGTCGCGCCAGGCGCCGAGAACCGCTCGGTCATCTGCGAGCTCATCATGGCGTTGTAGTCCGCCGACTCCCGCTGGAGCCGGGCCAGCAGCGAGCCCATCCGCCGGGCCGGCAGCACGAAGACGGGCAGCAGCAGGAGCGCGACCAGGGTGATCTGCCAGGAGATGCCGATCATGACGACCAGCGTCAGGATCAGCATGACGACGTTGCTGACGACCCCGGACAGCGTGTCGCTGAAAGCCCGCTGGGCGCCGATGACGTCATTGTTCAACCGGCTGACCAGCGCCCCGGTCCGGGTCCGGGTGAAGAAGGCGATCGGCAGGCTCTGGACGTGGTCGAAGACGGCCGTCCGCAACTGGAGGATCAGGCTCTCGCCGATGCTGGCCGACAGCCAGCGGATCAGGATGCCGAGACCCGCCTCGACGACGGCGATGATGCCGATGATGACCGCCAGCCGGATCACGGTCTCCTGCGAATCTCCATTGACGATGGCATTGACGACCCGCCCGGCCAGCGTCGGCGTCGCGACCGCCATGATCGCCGTCGCGACGCTCAGGAGCAGGAACAGGAGCAGGCGCCGGCGATGCGGTTCGGCGAACGCCCAGATCCGCCGCAGCGTGGCCTTCGAGAAGGGTCGACGCTCGCGATTCCCATGCATCGCGTACCGCATCGAGGTGTAGGCGCTGGATTCCATGCTCATGGTCGGGGAATAGCCTGTCTGTGTAGTTTGGAAACGCTGGGCTCAGGGGTGGATCGATCGACGCCTGGGACCATGGTCGTCTGTTCCGGGGTCGTCACGCATCACCCCTACGGGCAGGGGTCGGCCCACGCGCGCCTGGGAATAGCCGTGACGAGTCTATCGCTACTCATTCCTGATGCCAGTTCGCTGCCAGCCCGCACCGTCGTGCCGGCCAGACCAGGCGTCCGCACCGGCCAGGCGGACGGCGCCCGGATGAGAGAACGACAGGGGATCTCGGGCATGGTCATGGCGGGTGGCGCGACGAGTCCCCGCGAAGACCGGGGAACCCCGTGACACCTACCGCGGGTCGTGAAGTCCGAGCATCGCCGCGTACGCCCGGTCCAGCGCCGACGCGGGGTCCGTGCAGATCCCGGTGTGGACCGGCCCGGCCTGGACGACGGTGCTCTGCGGCGCGACCAGCCAGTGGAACCGCTCGGCCTGGGTCAGCTGCCCGATCGGCCCGGACCCTGTCCCGCCCGCGCAGACCAGCGGCACGATCGCCAGGCGCTCACGGATGACGTCGAGGTCGAGGTCCGGCACGAGCAGCCGCAGGGCCGCCTCGCGGGGCTCGCCCAGCCCGACCCGTGCCCCGAGGAAACGCCGCGCCCGGCAGAACAGCACGACGCCGGCGTTGATCGCCTCGCCCCGGTCCACCCGCGGCAGCACCCGCAGCACCGCGTACTCGTACCGGACGTAGGTCATGCGCCCACCGTGCCCGGGTCTGGACCCATACGCGACGAGCCCGGAGTGTGGGTACCCTGAAGGCTCGCAGCGTGACCCTGCAACCTCGCGTTGTGGGGTCTTGAGTTCCCATGGGTTGTTCCCGACACAGCCTGATGGCCGAGCGGACCCTTTCCCCAGCCGCTCACCGGCTCACCTGCTCGCTCGGCCGCTAGAGCGGCTTCGACCCGCAGGCGCTCGGAGCGGGGAGCACGCCCGCTGGTCAGGGCAATCGTCGTTCCAACCAAAGGAACCGCCGTCGGCCCGCCGCGGCCAGACGCCTCATTGCGCTCGATGGCGATCGCCGTTGGCCGTACGCCACCGCTCTGCCTGGATGACGCACTACTCCTGGCTATCACGGCCTGCTCCCCTCTCCGGGCGTGAGCGCCGCAGCGCGAAACGAGCCGGGGAGGGGCTGGGGGAGGGGTCTACGCCCCACCCGGGTGCTTCCAGAGGGCGCATCGTGGCCGACCGCCCCTGCTGGCAGCTCCTGACCTCCAGTGCCCGACGATCCTCCGCCGTGGTAGCTCTCCCGTCACTCATCGCCGCGCCCCACCGGCGTTGAGCCGGCTGAACAGCACCCCCAGCACGACCGCCGCGATCGCCGTGACGACGACGAACAGGATCAGGCTACGCTCGCTCTCGAAGCGGCCGAAGCCCACCGAGACGAACAGGCCGAGGACGGCGCCGATGACAAGCGAGCGCGTCCAGATCTGCCGGGTAGTTGGTGGCGTCACGGGCCGGCGCGGCGGCGTCTCAGGCGGAACGGGTGGCGGTGCGGGCACGGTCGGCCTCCTCGACGAAACGGTCGGCGGCGTCCAGTCGCTGGCTGAAGTAGTCGACGTAGGCCATCCGGTGAGCGTCGGCGTCCGCGAACGCGGCTTCGTCGCCCAGCCAGGCGTCCGGGACCAGCGCCAGGATCCGGGCCAGTTCGGTCCGGTCGAGTCGCGGCCGCAGCGCCGTGTCGGCCGCGGAGATCGACCCGGCGAACGGCAGCAGGACGTGGTCCCGGACCCGCGCGAATGGCGTCCGGGCCTGGGTCGCGACGTCGTTCCAGGTGTGGTGGAAGTACATCGCCGCGCCGTGGTCGATCAGCCACAGGTCGCGGTGCCAGCGGAGCAGATTGGTATTGCGGGCTGTCCGGTCGACATTGGTCACGAGGGCGTCGAAC
>CADCWK010000012.1 GCA_902806375.1 uncultured Thermomicrobiales bacterium | reverse complement strand
GCCGGACGTCGCCGTCGGGCTGCGCGGCGCCGGACGCCACGGCGTGCCCCATGTCGGTCGCCGCGTTGCCGATGTCGATCTGCCCGCAGGCGATGTCGAACGGTCGCCCGTCGAGCGCGGTCGACTT
The DNA here is from genome assembly GCA_902806375.1 of uncultured Thermomicrobiales bacterium. Classification (GTDB taxonomy): domain Bacteria; phylum Chloroflexota; class Chloroflexia; order Thermomicrobiales; family UBA6265; genus CADCWK01. The sequence continues at coordinate 12,376 of CADCWK010000012.1, read as the reverse complement.
CGTCAGGCCGGTGATCGCGTGCTTGGTGGCGGTGTAGGCGATCGAGCGTGGCCGGGGCGCATGGGCCGAGATGGAGCCGTTGTTGATGATCCGGCCGCCCTGGGGTCGCTGCCCGCGCATGACCCGGAACGCCTCCCGCGTGCAGAGGAAGGCGCCGGTCAGGTTCACGGCGACGACCCGGTTCCAGGTCGCGAGGTCCATCTCGTCGATCTCGACGGCGGGCGCGCCGATCCCGGCGTTGTTGAACAGCAGGTCGACCCGGCCATAGCGCTCGACCGTCACGTCGAACAGCCCACGGACGCTGGCCTCGTTGGTGACGTCGGCCGGGATCGCGACCAGCTGACCGGCCAGCCCCGCGCCGGCCGCCACGGTCGCGTCGAGCGCGTCCCTGCGGCGCCCCGCCAGCACGACCGTCCAGCCATCCCCGGCGAGCGCATGGCCGACCGCCGCCCCGATCCCGCTGCCGCCCCCGGTGACGACGGCGACCCGTCGGGCTTCCGTGGTCATCCTGCCTCCTTTCAGTTGCGATAGGACGGGTCGGGGAATGGGTTCCGCAGTTCGTCAGTATCGCAATATGTTGGAGTGGACGCCTCGAGGTGGGCGCTGGCAGATTTTTGGATTCAGACGAGCCCCACCGTCAGCGGCGACACTTCCTTTGGCACCAGGACCAGCAGGGAACGCATCGCCCGCGTCATGCCGACGTAGACGATCCGGCGGCGCTTCTGCCACTCCTCGGCCGCCTCCGCCTCGGCCAGCCGCTGGATGGACGGCGGCAACTCGATGTGGAGCCCAGCCAGCGCGACGATCGGAAAGTCCAGTCCCTTTGACGAATCGCTCCTGGACTTGGTCCACGGATAGCAACTCGACGAGGTCGCCAACGGTGACCTCGTCGAGCTGTTGTTTGTACGTTTATCGACCGGCGCTTCCAGGAGACGGTCGTTGTTGGGTCGGGCCTATGGCCTCATCGATGGGCCCCCCTACAGTTCCCCCGGCTGAAACTCCCGCTCAACGCACCGAGTCCCTTGGCCACCGCCGATCGACATAGAGATCTCGGGAGGGGGTGATCCTGCTGGAGTCTAGGACCACCCCCTGTGGACAGACTCTACCGACAGGTTCGGGTTATAGAGTCACTGAGGTTCACACCTCCGCCACTCGCTCGGGCCTCGATCACCGATTCACCGAGGGGCAGGGCAGAACCACCTGAGATGACCCTGTAATACGAGCCATCGAGTGCAAAAGCAGCTTCGACCCGCAGGCTCACACGCTCGCCGTTGCTGTACGTCAGATAGATGGTGAACGGAGAGTAGACCCCGGTTATCGTAATCTCTACTCCGCAAATCTTTTCGTCGAACCCATCGTCGGGATACTGGTCGTACGCGTACGTGAGGTTGTAGGAGAACCTCGGGATCTCGTCACCGTTCGGCGTGCTGTCGCAGGCGTCCCCAGTGCGGTCCCCGTCGGTATCCTGCTGGCCGGGGTTGGAGATGGTGCGGCAGTTGTCACTCAGGTCATCGACGCCGTCGCCGTCAGTGTCCCCGTTCGGGGTCGGGTCGAGCGCATTGTCGATACCGTCGCCGTCGGTGTCCCCAGTCGGAGTCTGATCACAGGCGTCCGGCGTGCCGTCGCGGTCCGTGTCGACGCGGTCATCGCCGGCACCACAGATATCCGCCCCGTTGTCCACGCCATCTCCATCGGTATCGCCGTTGGGAGTCGGGTCAACAGCGTTATCCACACCGTCACCATCGGTGTCCCCGTTGGGAGTCGGGTCGACAGCGTTATCGATACCATCGCCGTCAGTGTCGCCGTTGGGGGTCGGATCGACAGCGTTATCCACCCCGTCGCCGTCAGTGTCGCCGTTTGGAGTCGCGTCGACGGCGTTATCGATGCCATCGCCATCGGTGTCACCAGTCGGAGTCAGGTCGACGGCGTTGTCGATACCGTCGCCGTCGGTGTCGCCATTCGGAGTCAGATCACAGTTGTTCGGCAAGCCGTCCCCATCGGTGTCCGCGCTGTCATCGAACCCCTCGCACCGGTCAACGACGTTGTCCACGCCATCGCCGTCCGCATCGCCGTTCGGTGTCAAGTCACAGGCGTTCCCGGCGCCGTCTCCGTCGGTATTCTCCTGGCCGGGATTCATCACTCCGTCGCAGTTGTCTCTGCCGTCCGGGATACCGTCGCCGTCGACATCCTGGTCGAGTACCCCTCCAGCTGCGACATACCGGACACACTCACCCACGTTCCCGAACCGCGAGCCATCGTCGCTGCGGACCATCTGTGCGAACCCGCCGCCGTTGCACGCACGGGCCGCCTCACCATTGCTCTGTGCGGACCCAGCCAGCGGCAGCACCGCCGCGAGCAATACCAGCATCAAGACGCTCGAAACGACGTGCCGCAGCCGCCCTGTCCTGGTTCGCATGAGACATCCTTCACGGGACCGGTGCACGGGCGCCCGCCCGCCACCGCACGAACGTCAAGAGCGAGGGTCCTGGGGTCGGGGGTCAGTTGGGACTGTCCTCGATCGTGTGATGGTCACCCGCATCATCGACCTCGGTGCCGATGTAGCGCGGGTCCGTGCCGTGATCCTTCCACCAGCAGACCACCGGCTGCGACACCGGCGGAAACGCACCATAGCCCCATGAGTTGGCGGGCACGTTCCAAGTCTGCGGCGCGGGGGGCAGTGCCTCACACCGGCCGAAAGTCGCGTTTTGTGGCGGAGGACAGAAGCGACCCCCTCCTTAAGGAGGGGATCGGATGCTTGTGTGGCCCGACCGAGCGGCTGCTCAGGCCAGCCCGAGGCGGTGAGCCTGGGAGACGGCGGCGGTGCGAGAGTCCGCGCCGAGCTTGGCCAGGATGCTGGAGACATGGCCCTTGACAGTCGGAAGGCTCAGGAAGAGGGCGTCGGCGATCGCCTGGTTGGAGGAACCCGCGGCCAACAGGCGCAGCACCTCACGCTCACGCGGGGTGAGGTTGGAGGAGGGCGCGGGAGAACCCGGACCGGGAGGGAGGGGGGACGCCACCGTGCTCGGTTGCATCTCGGCGAGTGCCTCGGCGAGCGCCTGGTCCAGCGGCATCGCCCGGACCGCCGCCCAGATCTCCTGGATCGTGCAGCCCGGGTGAGCCGCCAAGGCCGCCAAGTAGCGCTGCTGGTGGGGCAGCTCCACCGCATGCACCGGGACGCCGATCGCCTCCCGCAGCGCCTCCGCCACGCCGAACAGGCGTGCCGCGCGCTCGACCGCCCCGTCCGCAACGGCGATTGCCGCCAGTCCCTCGAGGCACTCAGCCACGTAGCCCTTGTTTCCGGCCGCGCGGTTGAGGGGCAGACCTTCCTTGAACAACGACTCCGCGTGCACCCGCTCGCCACGTTCCAGCAGCGCACGACCCAACAGGTTGAGCATCTTGCCCGCGCCCAGTTCGCTCCCGACCTCGCGGTAGAGCTCCAGGCTCTCCTCGAAGGCCACCGCTGCTCGCCCGTACTCACCCCGCAGGAGCGCTACGTACCCCAGCTGACCCAGGACGGCTGCGATCCCGTCCCGGTCGACCACTTGGCGAAGCAACCCCAGGGCCTCATGGAACGACGCCTCCGCCCTCCCATACTCCTCGCGATAGACCGCCACACTCCCGAGCGCATTCAGCGTGAAGGCCGTGCCGTACGCGTCTCCGGTCTCCCGGTGCAGCGCCAGGGCCTCGTCCAGAAACGCCTCGGCCGGTCCGTAGTCCCCCTGCTCGATGGTGAGCACGCCTACCGCACGCAGTGCCTTGGCCCGCACACCCGGCGACGCCCCCTGGTCGTGGCTCAGCAGCGCCTCGAGCCACCGTCTCCCCTCCGCCGAGTGGCCACGGTGATCCCAGAATCGCTCGAGGGCACCAGCCAGGCGTAGCCCAGTCTCCGCCTCACCGCGGTCCACGGCCCAGCTGAGCGCCGCCCGCAGGTTGTGATGCTCGTCCCCGAGCCGGTCCAGCCACGCGCCCTGGTCCCGCCCCGACAGGTGCGGCTCCGCCGCCTCGACCAGCGTGAGGAAGTGGGCCACGTGCCGGTGTCGTATGGCGTCGATCTCGCCACTCGCGTCAAGCCACTCCAGGGCGTACTCGCGGATCGTCTCCAGCATCCCGAAGCGCGACTCGCCGCTCGACGAGGTCTGCTCGGTCCGGGGACCACGTGTCAGCAGGCTCTTGTCCAAGAGAGAGGCGACGAGATCGAGCACGGCGACATCAGGGTGCGGGATTCCGGGTGTGAGGGACGGCGACCGGCCCGCACGTCCGGCGCCCATGACCTCCCCGGTCTCCGCCTTCCCGACCGCCTCGGCGGCTTCCAGGTCGAATCCCCCGGCGAAGACGGCCAGGCGGCGGAAGAGGGTTTGCTCCTCCGGCGTGAGCAGGTCGTAACTCCAGTCGATGGCGTCACGCATCGTCCGCTGGCGGGCTGGCAGGTCGCGCGGCCCGCCGGTCAGGATCGGCAGGCGCCGCTCCAGCCGCGCTAGCAGCGGCCCTGGCCGCAGGACATGAGATCGGGCGGCAGCCAGTTCGATGGCCAACGGGAGCCCGTCGAGGAGGCGGCAGATCTCGGCGACGGCCGGCGCGTTCTCCGTGCTGAGGACAAAGTCCGGTCGCACGTCACGGGTGCGCTGGACGAAGATCTCCACTGCGGCGTAGCTGGACAGGGTCTCGGGATCGGGCAGGTGCCTGGGATCCGGGGTAGGCAGTGGCAGAACGGGCAATACCCGCTCACCGCGCAGCCGCAGTGGTGCCCGGCTCGTCACGAGAGTTTGCACGCCCGCGCAAGCGCTCAGGATCTCGGCGAACTGGGGAGCGGCGTCCATCACCTGCTCGACATTGTCGAGGACGAGCAGGACACGACGGTGCCGGAGAAAGGCCACGACGGAGCGCATGGCCGGGAGATCGTTCCGATCGTGCAGACCTAGCACCTGCGCGATCACCAGGATCACGAGGTCAGGATCAATAACCGGCGCGAGTGGGACGAAAAACACCCCATCCTCAAAATCGCCGGCCAGGTCCCGTGCCACTTGCAGTGCGAGCCGGGTCTTGCCGACACCACCCGGACCGGTCATCGTTAGGAGGCGGATATCAGATCGACGTAACAGCTCCACTGCCGCCGCCGCCTCGCGCTCCCGCCCTATGAGCGGAGTGAGTGGCTCCGGGAGCGGCACCGTATCCCGTTCCACCGGAAAAAGGACCGGTCTGGGCGTTTCACTCGGGTGGTCCGGCGGCATTGCCGTCATCATTGTGTTGCCCGTGCCTGTTGCGGAAAAGATGCGTCTATTTCACATTACTCTACTAGCCCGACTGATTGGCGACCACCATACCGGCCTAGCTGTTGATAGTTGCTCCTCCTGACGTAAAAGCCGAAATCGAGTCTGGGTGATCCGACACACCCTCCCGGCGCATGACCTAGCGCCGGGGTGTTGGGGTCTGGCCCAGCGCCTCCACACCAGCCATGGCACCGGCAACAACCCGATGTGGAGCTCATCTCTTGACCCCGGCGTCGATCGACGCAGCGGGATGAGCCTGCCGCTCGGCGGGTAGGTGAGAGCCACGGTGAGACAGACGGCATGGTCAGAGAACTCGGTAGTTACGGGGTGGTCGGAGCACCTCTCGGTGGCATCCCACCAGGATCACGACCCAGCCGTCTCCGGCGAACCCGAGCCCGACCGCTGTCCCGATCCCACCGCCGCCGGTGACGACGTCGATCCGTCGCGCAGTGCTGGTCGATCAACGCTGGTTCGTCGGAATGCCATGTGGCGGCAGAGGACGATGCCTGTGCGCCCGTACCCCGATGCATCGGGCTCGTCACCAACAATCCGGATCTGTCAGACCATGCTGGTTGAGACAAGCCCAGCGGTCAGCGGCGACGCCTCCTTCGGCACCAGCACCAGGAGCGACCGCATCGCTCTAGTCATGCCGACATAGACGATCCGGCGGCGCTTCTGCCACTCCTCGGCCGCCTCGGCCTCGGCCAGCCGCTGGATCGACGGCGGCAGCTCGATGTGGAGCCCCACCAGCGCGACGATTGGGAACTCTAGCCCCTTGGCCGAGTGCAGCGTGGTGATCTTTACCGACGGCGCCGACAGGTCCAGTTCCTCCCCACGGGCGTACTGGGCCCGGATGCCCAGCTTCGTCAGGTCGCGCGCCATCGACTCGCCATAGGACGACGTCGGGACCAGCACCGCGACGCCGCCCAGCCCGACCCGCTCGGCCGCCGTCCGCTCCCGGATGAACGCGACGAGGGCGGCCGGGATCTCACTCGTCGCGACCGTCCGGATGACCGGCTCCGGGCCGCGGCGCGGGAACTGGTCGGCAATCCGGTCGGCCGGGATGTCGTCATCACCGGTGGTCGTGATCTCGTCGAGGGGCGCCGTCGCGTCGGTCGCGAGGTAGCGGCTGGCGGCGCGGACGATCTCATAGGTCGTGCGGTGCGTCCGGGTCAGGTTGCCGCTGCGCCCCTGGAAGCGCAGGTCGGCGTGGACGGCCCGCCAGTTGAACGACCCGCCGTAGATCGACTGGTTGGCGTCGGCCGTCAGGAACAGGCGGCTCCGGGCCGGGCAGAGTTCGGTCAGCAGCCGGATCACCGTCGGGTCGAGGTCCTGGACCTCGTCGACGAGGATCGCGTCGTACGGCTCCGGGACTGTCGGGTGTCCCTCGCGGACGAGTGTCGCGGCCCGGCGGCGCATCATCTCCCAGCTGAGCTTGCCCTGCCCCCGGAGCCCCTTCTCCAGTTCGGCCCAGACCGCCCAGACGGCCGCCCGCTGCTCCCGGCGCAGGGGGACGCGGCGACCGGTCCGCTCGATCCCCCCGTAGGCGGCGAGATCCGGGACCTCCCGGGCGACGATCACCTTCATGATCTCGGCTTCGAGGTAGGCATCGCTCATCCGGCCGATCGTGCCCTCGCCGGACGGGTGCCCGGCCGCCTGCCGCGCCTTCGGCAGCAGCCGGAGCACATCAGCGCCGCTCGTCATGTTCGGCGCGCCGTCGGCCCGCTCGACGATCCGGCGGGCGAACCGGTCGGCTGTTTCGACGGTGACCCACTTCACGTCGTCGCCCAGCGCCCGCGCCAGCAGTTGGCGCGTCGTGGAGACCAGCGCGTTCGTGTAGGTCGTGAACAGGATGCGCGGCTCGGTGACGCCCTCAGCTCGCAGCGCCGCCAGCACCCGCTCGACCCGGCGGACGGCGATCGTCGTCTTGCCCGAGCCCGGCCCGCCCTTGACCATCACCGGTCCGCCGGCGTTGACCGCCAGCCCGACCAGCCGCTCCTGGTCCGGGTCCAGGTGCAGCAACAACTCGACGATATCGCCATCGACGATGCGGTCCAGGTCGTCGGGGTTGGTGACCTCCAGCGATGGCCCGGCGATCAGCCGGTCGATGTCGGGTGACATCGTGACGTCGAACAGCCGGTCCGCGATCTGCTGCGGGACGGCGGCGGCGATCAGGTCCGTGACGGTGGTGATCCCGAGCAGGGCGTCGTGGTGCTCCTCCGGGATCCGCAGCGCCGCCAGGAGCTTGGCGTCGATCGCGCGGCTGAGCCGGTCGTCGTCGGCCGGGATCGAGGGGGCGGGAGTGGACGCGGCCACGGGCAGGACGGACGGCTCCGCCGCCGGGGCGACGTCCGGCTTGCCGGCGAACAGCCACCGGGTCGCGGTGGGCTGGTCGATGGTCGTCAGGTCGATCTCGGGCAGGTCATCGATCTCGGGCAGTGCCTCGGGGACGTAGTCGTCTATGTCGTCGTAGACGCTGTCCCGCGTGTCGACGCAGAGCGCCTGGACGACCCGGTGGTTGAAGTTGTAGAGGACGCGGTACTTGCCGAAGCGGGCCCGGAACAGCGAGGTCCGGTGGTGCTTGAGCCGCTTGCGTTGCTTGCCGTCCGGCGTCGGGTCGGCGCAGAGGTTCATCACCTTGGCATTGATGTTCTTGCTGTCGCGGGTCGGCAGCGCGAGCAGCTGCGTCATGAAGGTCGGCGTCACCGTGAGTGTCAGTACCATCGTGCGCTGCTGTCCCTGCCTGCTCCGGGCGACGCTTGCCCGACGGGGTCCCGATATGGGCCCGTTCCTCGATGGACCGCTAATTCCGACAGCTAGGGGATGCCACGGTGGCACCCAATGGCTGGACCCGGATTGTGCCAGTTGGCGTGTCATCATGCTCGGCGGTACGCACGGAACCTTAGAATGAGGCTGATAAGGGAACCAGGCGAAATGGCATGCTGGCTACGGAGCGTCCGTCGATGTGAGGCCTGCGCTCCGGGCAGGATGAATGGTCACGGCTGGACGGACTGCTGAGATCTTGGGGTAGACGGAGGAACGGGCCGATCCTGGCAGGCAGCGTCGTGATGGCCGCGGGGCTCGGGCTTGGGCTGGAAGGATAGGCGTGGGGCGGTACCGGGTCGTGGTCTTGAACGGGGTGTCGTCGTCAGGCAAGTCCAGTATCGCGCTGGCCCTGCAGGCGCTCCTGCCGGAGCCGTGGCTGAGGCTCGGGATCGATGACTTGGTCGACGCCGTGCCGGACTGGCTGCGGGAAGGGAACGCCGGCATCACCTTCGCGCCGGACGGCCGGGTCATCGTCGGCGACGAGTTCGCGCGGCTGGACCGGGCGTGGGGAGCCGGTGTCGCGGCCATGGTCGGGGCCGGGGCGCCGGTCCTCGTCGACGAGGTCCTGCTCAGCGGTGCGGCGGGGCAGGAGCGGTGGCGCGCGGTGCTGGGGGACATCCCGGCGCTCTGGGTCGGCGTTCACTGCGACCCGGCGGTCCTGGCCGAGCGCGAGCGCGCCCGTGGCGACCGGGTCATCGGGATGGCGGCTGACCAGTTGCCGCTCGTCCACGCCGGGGTCGTCTATGACGTCGAGGTCGATACGACCCGGGCATCCGCCGAGACATGCGCCCGGGAGATCCTGCGGTGGCTCGCCGCGCCGTAGCGCGACGCGGCACCTTCCCGGCGATGCCCGGCCAGACCCTATCCGCCAGTGAACTGCCGGTGGACCTGCAGGATGGTCGGCGCGTGCGGATTTCGCTCCACGACGGTGAGCGGACCGGCGACCGGGACGGTTCCCGGGCGCAGCACGCGGAAGTACCAGCCAGTCCGTCCCGTCTCGACCAGTCGCCGGAGGATGTCCGGGCGGCCGGTCGTCATCGCCAGCTTGAAGCACGGGGACCGTGGCTGCGAGACCTGGAGCAGGGCGTCGCCCCACGCCCAGACGTCGTCGATCTGAACCTCGTCCTCCAGCCACCCCGACGTCGTCAGGTTCTCGCCGAAGGTGCCGATACCGAACGGTGGATCGACACCCAGTTCCGCGTTCCAGCGGGGCAGGTGCTCCGAGGGGTAGGCGTAGACCGCCTTGTCCGGTCCGCCATGGACGGTCAGGTCGGCCTGCCGGTCACCGTCGAGATTCAGGGTCGACAGCCGGATGGTCGTCGCGACGACGGGCCGCTTGCCGATCGCGCTCAGGACCGGCCGTCCCCGGCTGGTGCCGATGATCGTCGGCTCGGCGACGTTGACCGATACGAGACCGACCGGTGGCAGATCGAGATGTGGCGGGCTGGGCATGGCGCTGGTCCTCTAGGATCGGGGTCACGTCGGCCCGCGGCGATCGCCGCGGGGACGGGCGGCATGGAGGCGCGTTGGACGATCTGCGCGTGGAGAGGCCGGTTGCCCGGGCAGGATAGCCGACGGTCCCGCGTGGCCGGTGGGGCCGACCGGGGGCACGGCGTCGCCAAGGGACGGTTGACAACCGTCGCTGCGTTGATACACTGTCTCCAACAAGGGGAGTAACCGTCGCCGCCAGCCATGGTGGCGATTCCTGGACCGACATTCCGCGCCGACCGGCGCCGGTCCAGGGAGCGAATCCGTTCGCCCGGACAGACCTTGGCTCATCCATCAGGATGCAGCCAGGGTTTTTTGCATGCCCGGGGCTGCGGAAAGGACGACACCGTGCTCGACGATCTCCTCGACCGCTTCGACCGCTCGCGACGTCATGGGACCCACCGTTCGGGCCACCGGAAGGACGACGGCCTCCGCGGCCTCCTCGTCCGGTTCCTCGGCGACAAAGATGACCGGGACCGGCGCGACGCTCCCCACCGCCGGTACGAGCGTGACGACGATCACCGCTCGTACCGCGCCTCGTCCGAACACCGCCGGCCGTGGCGCGACGATGACGACGACTTCGACGATGACCACCACCGCGGTCGCCGTCGGTCCCGCTTCGACTTCGACTGACCTCGACTGACCCGGCGGGGGGTCCAATCCCCGTGTTCCGTTGATTCCCACCTCGACCCAGTGACCCATCCCTGGCCGACGGCCGGACCCGGACGACGAACTCCGGGCCGGTCGTCAGCGGCGCCCTTCGCACTGAAAGGACACCATGTTCATCGAGGCTCTCCCCTGGATCGGCTTTCTCGCCCTCGTCGGCGTCTTCCTGGCTCTGGACCTGGGAGTCTTTCACCGCGAGGCCAAGGAGATCGGCCGCCGGGAGGCGCTCACCTGGAGCGGTATCTGGATCGGCCTCGCGCTGCTCTTCAACGCCGGTGTCTTCTGGTTGATGGGGACGCAGTCGGGCATCGAGTGGTTCACCGGCTACGTCGTCGAGAAGTCCCTCGCCGTCGACAACGTCTTCGTCTTCCTGCTCATCTTCTCCGCGTTCGCCGTCCCCGCCCAGTACCAGTACCGGGTGCTGTTCTGGGGCATCATCGGCGCCCTGATCATGCGCGCCATCCTGATCGCCTTCGCCGGCGTCCTGCTCGGCACGTTTCACTGGATCATCTACGTGTTCGGCGCGTTCCTGGTCATCACGGGGATCCGCTTCCTGCGTACCGAGCACAAGGTTCCCTCGCTCGACGACAACCGGCTCGTCCGGCTGGCCAAGCGGTTCTACCCGGTGACCGAGGGCTACGAGGGCCAGCGCTTCTGGGTGCGGCGGAACGGCGTCCTGTTCATGACCCCGCTCTTCCTGGTCCTGATCCTGGTCGAGACGACCGACCTCGTCTTCGCCGTCGACTCCATCCCGGCGATCTACGCCATCACCGATGACCCCTTCATCGTCTTCACGTCCAACATCATGGCGATCCTCGGTCTGCGGGCGCTGTACTTCGTGCTGGCCGGCTACCTGGCGGGCCTGAAGTACCTGAAGCCGGGCCTGGCAGGCGTCCTCGTCTTCGTCGGGACCAAGATGCTCCTCGTCGACGTCTACAAGGTCCCACCCCTGGCGAGTCTCGCCGTCATCATCTCGATCCTCGCGGTGGCCTTTGGGGCGTCGGCGCTCGCCGCCCGCTCCGCGAACGGGCACTCGACGGAGACGCCTCCCACGACGCACCCCGCCGAGATGGGATAGATACCGGGCACTGGGTCGACCGGGTCGGGATGGCGAGGTCCCTCCTCGCCGTCGTGACCCGGCCCCGGCCCGGGACGCATCACCGGCTCATCAGGGGCCGGGGCTGGTGTCCCGCATGGGGGGTGGCTGACCCTGCCTGAGCATCGGCCCGAGCAGCAGCATCCCGACGACGCCAATGGCGCAGAGTCCAGCCGGGATGAAGAAGATGCCGGGGAGCCCGAGCGTCCCGACGCCAAGCCCGCCGGTCAGCCCACCGACCGATGAGGCGACGGTGAGCGAGCTGAAGAACGCGGTCGACGCGACCCCGACCCCCTGCGGGTAGAGCCGCTGGGCGACGCTGACGCCCAGCCCGGCCAGCGCCGCCCAGAGTGCGGCCATCAGGATCTGCCCGGCGAACAGCCCCGCGACGCCCGTGCTCGTCGCGAACGTCAGGTTGGCCGCGACCCCCAGCAGGGCGCCGGCGACCACGATCCGGTGGGCACCGACGCGGTCGGCCAGCAGGGCGAACAGCGGCATCAGCAGCAGTTCGAACGCGGGCTGGATGGCCATCACCGCGCCACGGACACCGTCCGGGGTGCCGAGGTCGCGTTCCATGTAGATCGGCAGGAACGAGAACTTCACGGTGTCGCCGCTGATCGCGAGAGTGCAGAGGGCACAGAACGCGACCAGCGGGACCATCGACCTGCCCGGACGTCCGGCCCGACCGGCGGGGCCGTCGAGGGTTCCGGGCAGCGGCGCGGCAACGATGTATCGCTCGACCCGCTGTCCGATCAGGGGCACCACCTGCGCCAGGGTCAGGATCGCCGTGCTGACGAGCAGCGCCCGGAGCCCGACAGCGCCGCCGAACCAGCTCCCCCAGAGTGGCCCGGCCACCCAGCCGACGGTGTAGGCCATCCGGATCGTCGCCATGATGCGGTTGTCCGCTGGGGTCGGGTGGCGCGAGAGTTCGTCCCGCGCCGCCGCGAACAGGAGCGCCCCGGTCGCCCCGGAGACGCTCAGCGCCACGAGGCTGACCGCGAACGCCATCCACATCTCGGTCGCCGCGGCGCCC